>CAXTGN010000145.1:0-10377 GCA_964243455.1 uncultured Acidobacteriaceae bacterium | reverse complement strand
GCCATCGCCCACAAGCTGCTCCTGGCCGCGTTCCACATGCTGAGCACGGGCGAGGACTTCCGCGACCTCGACCAGGTTGCCCGCAAGCGCTCGAGGAGCAAGCTGGTCCAGCGCCTCATGCGCGTCCTAAAGGCGGCGTGGCCCGCCAGCCTGTCCGTCCAGGGTCCATTTCCTCGGCGGCGTCAAAAGCGGCCAAGAACCGCTAGTCGGGGCGGGGCTCAATTGTTGGACATCAAAAGCGCGCGCATGCGGTCGATGGTCGCCACGAGTCCGTCGCGCATGCCGGTCCGCGCCGTCCATCCCAGCACGGTCTCTGCATGGAACGTGCTGCCGAGAGAGAACTTATCGACCTCGGCCGCAAGCTTCTCCCGCTTGAGCGGGCTTGGGCCGGAGAACAGGTTTTCGTATCTCTCCCAGAACATGCCGGCGGAGCGGAATACCGGCTTGATGTCGCTGCCCAGCAACTCGGCGATCAACTCATACAGTTCATTGACCGACCACGATCGCCCGGCGGCCACGTTGAAGATCTGGCCCGGCGCCTTGGGGTGTTCCATGCAGGCGATGTTCATCGCGTTCACGTCATCGACGAAAACGTAGTCGCGCCTTTGCTCCCCAGTCGAGTGCAAGACGGGTTGCCGGCCGGCCAGCAACTCCCGGATGACATAGCCGACGAAGGGCGGCGACTTGCGCCGGATATCCTGTTGCGGACCATAGACATTGTAGTAGCGCGTTACTGCGACTTCCATGCCGTAATCCAGCGTATAGGAGCGGCAGAGCTGTTCGGTCTGCTGCTTGGAGACGGAGTACAGCAGGCTCGGTGAGATCGCATCGTCCTCCCGGCAGGGAAAGTGCTTGCTGTTCTCGTATACCGCAGAAGTACTGGCCACGATCACGCGCCGGACGCCGGCCTGCCGCGACAGCTCCAGGACGTTTGCCGTGCCGGCGACGTTCACGCTGATGGCTTCGAACGGTTCGCTTTGGCAGACCGGCAGCGCCGATATGGCGGCCAGGTGGAACACGGTGTCGGCGCCGGCGACAACGGCGCCGAGTTCGGGGTCGCGGATATCGGTGTGGTGGAAGCTGCCGAACTCCTTGCCGTCGACGGCAAGGTTTTCCCGGTAGCCGTATTTCAGATTATCCACGAGATGCACGTCGAAGCCCGACCGGTGCAGATGCAGGCCGAGTTGCGAGCCGATGAACCCGGCGGCGCCGGTGATGACGATTTTCTTGCCCATGGTGGTGTGTTAGCCTCCTGAAGCGACGACGTCGAATGGATAATCGCGGGCCGGCGCCGCCGATCCAGATGCCGCGGCTTGGGCAACCTGCTTGCGCGCGGCAGTGAGCCTGATCACCCGTATGGCTTGCCGGACGGCGCGGGCGTTCGACGACTGGTCTTCCTCACGCCATGTAATTGGAACGAACTTGTAATCCGACTTTGCCATGACGCCGTAGAGGAACATCATGTTCGGGAACACCAGCGTGTCGTCGAAATTGCTGTAAAATCGGGATGACAGGTATTTCGTGCTGTAAAGATTGAGGCCCGAGCCTTGATCGGCGATCCAGCGGAACAGCAGGAGGCCGCAAATCACATTTAGACCGTAATTGCCAATCGTCTTGTAGAGCGAGTAACCTTGTAATTGCGAACCCTTCATGAAGCGCGCGCCCAGCAAGCTGTCGTGCTTGCGGTGCAGCCCCGCCGCAATCGGCGCCGTGAAGTCCTGAATGCTGGCCTGGTCATCGCCGTGCAAGACGATGACGTGGGTGAATCCATGCTCCAATGCATAGTTGAAGGCAACCTTGTGCGAGCCGCCGAGATTGTAGTTGCTCTGGTTGCGAACGACCTTCCACTTGGAAGGGGACGCCTTTTGCAATGCAGCGGCCGCCACGTCCGCGGTGCCGTCGGTCGAACGATTATCCACGACCAGGACCTCGCTGGTAGGCGGCGCCGCGGGTGACGCCAATTGAGCGATCACGCGCCCAATCTGCTTTGCACAATTGTAACCGGGGATGAAAACGAGGATGCGGTCGTTGGTAGATGGGCTCTCTGGCGTCACAACGGCATTCAAAAGCGATCTCCTGGACGGTTTGAAGTATTACTCACGTCAAGCTTCCGCCCAATCTTCGGCGCGGCGGTCGAGCAGCACGATCGTGCACGCGAAGCAACCGAGAGTGCGGGACGCCGATTGACGAATTATGCGGGTTGTCAGCCTGAGATAGCTGATGATCTTGTTGAAATAGATTTCGCGCAGGGCATTGGGTCTGGGCCGGGTGGGCACCTCGTCCTCCAGTAGCGCGTGGAGTCCCGCATAAGTCTGCGAGCGCATGTGGAACGGGCTGAGGACGTTGCGGCTGACCTGGCAGGATAGGTCGTGGTTCACGGTCTCGTGGCTGGGATGCAGCGACTGCGTCGGCTTGACCCGGCCGACGAGTGGTGAATTGAGGGCGTTATCGCAAGCGAAATCGACGATATGGAAGCCGGGCGGGTAATTGGGGACTATGATGTTCTCATTCGCAAGGTTGCAATGAATGCGGGCGACCCGGCTATCGTGGATTTGGTTCCCGAGCCAGGCCAGGTCGAGCATGCGGCCCCAGAGGGCGAGGCCTTGTTTTCCGTTCAACAGGAGGCTCGAACCCGGGGTGAACAAACGGGCGAGGTCACGGATTGTTCCCACGTTTGCCATACGCCTGCTCTGCAGGCCGTTGCAGATCGTTTCACATTTGGTTTTGATTGGATTGTGGGAGTCGGTCAGGCGCTCCGCCACGCGCTTGGGCGGGACTTGGCCGTGTCCAGCGGGTGTGGTTTGGACGGCATCGTGAGGTTCGTTCGACCGCGTGACCAGGAGCATGTCGTAGGTCTAGCGGACCATGTGTTCGCTGACCACCCGCACCGGCGGCAGCTCGTGGTAGCCGGGCTGGCGCAGCTAGCCAGGCTGCGCCCTGAGCTTTCGTGCAGGCGCTCGGGTGGTGAACTTGCGAATCAACAGCCGTCCATCGACCTCCACCCGGGCGGCGACCGCGTCGGACCCGCCGGTGAAAAACCTATAGACGATGCGGTCATCCATGCCTTCGAGACCGACGCCTGTTGCCAATCGGTTGATGCCGCTGAACAAACAGGCAATGGAATAGTTGTAGGTAGTGTCCGCCTCGAACTGCTTGCGCACCGGCAAGGGGGTGGCGATACCGGATGTGCCCTGCTTGCACAGGCTGCTCCGGGTGGGAGGCCGGGCGGCGCTGTTCCCGCAAAGTGCCACAGGTGATGATGGCGAGGGTGGAAAAAGGGGCCGCCGGAAACGGACATTGGCTAGCTGGGCCGATCACGAGGTTTTGCACGAGCGCGTTGAGCGGGTTGTTGAGCATGGCGTTCGGGCTGGTGCCGGGCTCAATGCCGATGGCGCGACTTTGTTGCGTGGACCTGCCCGGTGGTGGCGGGACCTGGTCCGGAGTAGGAGGCTCTACCCTCACCTCGGACGTTGAGGTTACTGTTCAAGCTTAACCGGCACCACGGTCCCAAGCAGACGCGCAAGGTCACGAACTCGCTGGGAGCGCTGCTCCGCGGCTGGCGCGCGTATGACGCGAGCCTGCGCCAGCGCGGCAACCCGACCGTCTGGTTTACCGACAATGCCATCGAGGGCTGGCGGACGGAGCCGCGCGCAACCCCGGGCGGGCAGCGCTGGCAGTTCCCTCTGGCGATCCTGACGGCGCTGACGCTCCGGGCTGCCTTCTGCCTGAACCCTGCGCCAAACCGAAGGCCCAACCGCCTGCACGAAACGGGCTTGGGCCGAGGCAGCCATCGGGGGGTTCAAGCAGGTGATCGGCGCCGGGCTGCGCTCGCGCACGGACCGGGGTCGGGCAAGCGAGGGGGGCGTCGCCGTCTATGTGCTCGACCGCATGCTGGAGCCGGGACGCCCGATCCGCGTCCGCATCGCCTGAAGCACAGCCGGGGCTGGGGTGGCTGCGCCTACACGTTGGCTCCGTGCAGCACGGCCAGGTACGGGGGGCCGACTTCTACTCCGGCAGGTTTGTCTCCTGCTAAACATGCCAGCCTTCGTTGGACGCACAACCACATCGCCAGGTTGTCGCGCTGGCGCAGGCTGGCGTCGTGCGCGCGCCAGCTGCGGAGCAGCGCTCCCAGCGAGTTCGTGACCTTGTGGGTCTGCCCCAGGATGCGGCGGCGGGGCTGGTGCAGCTTAAACGGCGAGAGGGGCCTCCAGGGTCGGGGCGGAGCGTTCCCCGCCGAGCCCGTCCCACACGCCAACTGAGCGGGTCCATGCAACAGGGTCGCCGCCGCGGTCGCCTGACCCCGATGGCAACGCCGATGACAGCCTTGTCCGAGATCGCCGGAATGGCTGTCCGGCTTGGACCAGCGGCAAGCCGATGCTTGCCATCATCGCGGCGGCAGTCCACTTTCTGTCGCAACGATAACCGAGGCCACCGGTTACGGCCGCGTCGAAAAGGCCGTGGTGCCGCCTCAAAAGGGGGAACGCCATGTCTCACGTCAGGCGCGATCGGCTTCTGTCGGCTACCATCCTCGCAGGGCTGCTCGCACTCGCGTCGCCGATGGCCCGGGGGCAGGCTGCGCCGGTGCCGGCAGCCGTCGCCATTGGCGCCACGGATATCGGCGGCACCGTGACCAGCCCGCACGGGCCGGAGGCCGGCGTATGGGTCATCGCGGAAACAACGGACCTGCCGACGAAATTCGCCAAGATCGTCGTGACTGACGATGCCGGGCGTTACGTGATCCCCGGCCTGCCCAAGGCGAAATACAAGGTGTGGGTGCGGGGCTATGGCCTCGTTGATTCGCCCCGGGTCGATGGCGAGCCTGGCAAGACGCTCGATCTCGCCGCCACGCCTGCACCCACGCCGGCCGCTGCCGCCAAGTACTATCCGGGCATGTACTGGTATTCGATGCTCCACATCCCGGCCGCCGACCAGTTCCCTGGCACCGGGGACGAGGGCAACGGCATCCCGCCCTTCCTGCGGACGCAGGGCAACTGGATCGATACGGTCAAGAACTCCTGCCAGTCCTGCCACGCGCTGGGCAGCGAGAACATCCGCTCGCCGCACGTGAAGGAACTGGGCGAGTTTGCGAACTCGACCGAGATGTGGGCCAGGCGCATCCAGTCGGGTCAGGCGATGATCGGCATGGCGCTGGCGATCACCCGGCTCGGTCCCGACAAGGGCCTGTCGCTGTATGCCGACTGGACGGACCGGGTTGCGGCGGGCGAGTTGCCTGCCTCGCATCCGGACCGGCCGGCAGGGCTGGAGCGCAACATGGTCGTGAGCCTGTGGGATTGGAGCGCGCCCACGGCCTACATGCACGATGCGATCTCGACCGATAAGCGGCATCCCACGGTCAACGCCGGCGGCTACATCTATGGCTCGCCGGAGGAGTCGACCGATAACGTGCCGGTGCTCGACCCGGTGGCCAACAAGACGTGGACGGTCACGCACCCCTACTTGCCGGGCACGCCCAGTTCGCTGGACGAGCCGAAGGGCACCTCGGTGTTCTGGGGCGACGACCTGATCTGGGACGGTCACACCAGCAACCACAACCTGATCTTTGATGAGAACGGCCTGCTCTGGTTCGCCGCCCGCAGCCGCGGCGCCGATGACCCGGCCTACTGCAAGAAAGGCTCCGACCTGCCGGCCGCCAAGGTGGCGCCGCTTCAGACGTCGGTGCGGCAACTGTCCGTGTTCGATCCGAAGACGCAGCAATTCAGCCTGATCGACACCTGCTTCACCACGCAGCACCTATACTTCGGCCACGATGCGGACAACACGCTGTGGACCAGCGCCGGATCGCCGGCCGCCCCGGTGATCGGTTGGCTGGACACCAAGAAGTTTCTGGCCAGCCACGATGCCGAGGCGTCGCAGGGCTGGTCGCCGATGATCGTGGACGTGCCGGGCTGGGGCAAGCGTGGCGACTATGCCGAGATCGACCAGCCCGTGGACCCGGCGAAGCAGAAGCGCGTGCTGGCCGGCATCTACGGCGTGCAGCCTAGCCCGGTGGACGACACGATCTGGGGCCAGTCGATGGATGTCGGCTTTTCCCGCATGGACCAGCCCGGTTACCTCGTGCACTTCATCCCTGGGTCTGACCCAGTTCATACCGGGCTGACGGAGCTGTTCCAGCCGCCGCCGGGTTCGTTCGGGCCGCGCGGCACCGACGTGGACACCAAGGGGATCGTGTGGACCGCGCTGTCCAGCGGGCACCTGGCAAGCTTTGACCGGTCCAAGTGCAAGGCGCCGCTGATTGGCCCGAACGCGGCGACGGGGCTGCAATGCGTCGAGGGTTGGACGCTGTACCGCTTCCCCGGCCCGCAATTCGCGGGCGTCGATGCGTCGGGCAGCGCCAACCACGCCTATTACGTGTGGGTGGACCGCTACAACACGTTCGGCCTGGGTGAGAACGTGCCCATGGCGATGACCAATGGCGGCGAGGCGATCACCGCCCTGGTCGATGGCAAGTTCCTGCAATTCCATGTGCCATACCCGGCTGGCTTCTTCAGCAAGAACGTTGACGGCCGTATCGACGATCCAAGCACTGGCTGGAAGGGCCGCGGACTCTGGACGACTAACGGCACCCGCACGATGTTCCACAACGAAACCGGCAAGGGCGAGCGCCCGCGGGTGTTCCATATCCAGCTCCGGCCCGATCCGCTGGCGCACTGAGCCTGCGGGTGGCCGCAGCAAGAAATGGACTAGTCATGGGGTCCATGCATCAACGCCCCATGTGCACCCAAGGCTGCGGATGAGCCGAGCTTGCAGTCCGGTCCACACGTTTCTCTGGCGGTCATCTCGGCTTGTTCAGCTTGGAATGCGGGGTCGGCTCACGCGCACTCAGGGAATGATCCGGGCTTCCCGCAGCCGTGTGAACAGGTCGAAGAACGCGTCGTCGGTGGCTTGGTAGTCCAGAAAGCCTAGTTTGCGGCTCTTGCTCATGTCGGTGACCACCTCGATGGGGCGGCCGAGGTCTGCGTCGGTGTGCCAGGCCGAGGCCAGGCGGTTCAGGTCCGGCTCGGCTAGGCCGTGCTTGCGGGCGATCTCCGCCCAAAGCGGGGCTGCATCGGCAAGCTGCTGCTCCAGCGGCGTGCCCTGGCCGGGAAACGGGGCAGGCTTCAGTCCGAACCAACCGCCCAGGCGGCCCCACATCCAATTCCAGCGGAAGATGTCGCCATTGACCACGTTGAACGCCTGGTCCCGGGCCGCCGGCGTGGTGGCGGCCCATTCGAGGTGGCGCGCCAGCAGCCGCGCATCGGTCATGTCCGTCAGCCCGTTCCATTGGGCGGCCGAGCCGGGAAACAGGAACGGGCGCCCCGCCTCACGGCAGATCGTGGCGTAGGCCGCGAGGGTCACTCCCATGTTCATGGCGTTGCCGACGGCATAGCCGATGACCGTGTGAGGGCGGTGGACGCTCCAGCCCATGCCATCGCGCGCCGCGGCGGCGAACACCTCGTCTTCCTGGGCGTAGTAGAAGTTCTCCAGGTCGAGGCGCGGCTGCTCCTCGCGGAATGGCGTCGCGGGAAGGCTGCCCTTCCCGTAGGCCTCGAACGGGCCGAGATAGTGCTTGAGGCCGGTCACCAGCGCGACATGGCCGACGCTGCCGCCGGGCCGCACGGCATCGAGCAGGTTGCGCACCATGGCCGCGTTGACGCGGATGTTCTCCGCCTCGGTCGGCTGGCGCAGCCAGGTCGTGATGAAAAGGTGGCTTGGGCGCAGCCTCTCCAACGCGCGCCGCAGTGCTGCTGCGTCGAGTAGGTCCGCCGCGACTGGGTGCATCCCCTCGATGTCGGTCGAGGGGCGTCGGGCCAGCCCGCTGATCTGCCAACCTTGACGCAGCAGATGGCGCGCCAGGTTGTTGCCGACGATGCCGCTGACGCCGGCAATCAGCGCTGATCGGGTCATTCTCTCCACCTTGGTGCCGTTCTGCCCGGCAGGTACGCGGCATCGACGGCCAAGTCCAGATTAGGCCCTCCGGCTGTGTGCGCTTGCCGGCCGGCGAATGCGAAGCGCGACGTTGTTGCACGGCGTTCCGGCAGCGTCCGGCACCGGCCCGGCGTAGGAGGCTTCGCCCTGGGAGGCGCCAGAGCATGCAGCAGATCGGACCTGCGGATCAGCCCGACCGGGCCGACAGTCCCAGCAGCCGGTCGGCATTGCCATGTGCGATCCGCACCCGGTCGGCTGGCGACACGGGCAGGCTGTCCAGGAACTCGCGCGCGCCGTCGTTCGCCAGGAACGGGTAATCGACCGCGAACACGATGCGGTCGGCCCCGAACGTCTGCAGCAGGACGAGGAACGGCGCGATGCTGAACATCCCGCTCGTGGACACCCAGACCTGGTCCACGATGGTTTGGCTGACGCCGCGCTGCAGGGTTTTGGCGGCGCTGGGGCCGAGGATCTGGTCGAACCGGGCCATCATCGCGGGCAGTCCCTCGCCCATGTGGCCGATGATGATTTGCAGGCGGGGATGGCGGTCCAGCGTGCCCGACAGCACGAGGCGCAGGACGTGGACGGCCACCTCCGCGTGCCAGCCCCAGCCGGCGATGGACAGGATGAACGAAAGCGGGTCCGGCAGGCCGTCGTAGTAGGCTTCCCGCACCGGCTTGGGCGGGATGCCGGGGTGAATATAGAGGGGCACGCCGAGTGCCTCGGCCCGGGCGAGCACCGGCTCGAACATGGGGTCGTCGAGGAAGCGCCCGCCGGTCAGGCCGTTCACCAGCGCGCCGCAGAAGCCAAGCTGCCGCGTGGTGCGCTCCAGCTCGTCTGCGGCGGCCTCGGGCGCGGTCAGGGGCAGGTGGGCGAAGCCGGCGTAGCGGTCGGGGTGCTCGGCGATGCGGCGGGCCAGGGTGTCGTTGCACTCGCGCGCCCAAGCCGGGCCATCCTCGGGCGAGAGCAGGTCGGCGCCGGGGCCGGCCAGGGAGAGCACCTGCATGGTGATGCCGCCGGCGTCCATCGAGTGCAGCCGCGCGGGGCCGAAATCCTGCAGCTCGTCCGCCTTGCTGGCCGGGCCAAACGGGGCGCCAGGGGGCGGGAAGCCGCGTTGGGTGATCAGGTCTTGCGGGATGCGCTGCACCAGGGACGGGACGGCGTAGTGTTCTTCGAGGGCGATGATGCGCATGCTTGGCTCCGGCCGGCGCCTGCCGGCAACCGATCCCTTACGTTGCGGCCGGCAGGGCGTTCCCGGTCTGGCATTGAACAGGGGGCGAAAGCATGCTGCTGGAGGAGCGTTGCCCAGCAGCGCGGCCGAACTTCTCCGTGTTCGGGGGGTCTCACAGGCCGTCAATCTTGCAGGGATGCTCGCAGTGCTGACCGGATGCGGCCTGCCGGACTTCGCGGAGGCAACATCGGGCAGGACCGGCCGAGCCACCGCGGCAGGACGAGAAGCGGCGAATCAGGCGGCAAGCCTTCCTTGTTGCTAGGGAACGGCGGGGGTGCGAGGGAACGGCTGGTCCCCGATCCGGTTATGCCCGGCACGTTCGGGACCGGCTGCGCGGCCCCACGACGACCCCAGAAGGTTGGCCGCCGTGCATTCAAACCTGCTGCTGCCGGCGCTGCTCGTCCTCACGCTGACGGGTTGCGCCGCGCCGTCGCAGCTTGGCCAGGGCGACCGGCAACGGGTTGCCGGCCGCACCTTTGTCATCACCGGCGCGTCCAGCGGCCTGGGCCGGGGCGCCGCGGTCCGGCTGGCGTCCTATGGCGCTAACGTCGTGCTCGCCGCCCGGCGCGCGGATGTGCTGGACCAGGTTGCCGCCGAGGCACGCGCCCGCGGCGGGCAGGCGCTGGCGGTGCCCACCGACGTCAGCAAGCCCGGCCAGGTCAAGGCGCTGGCGCAGGCCGCGCTGGCCCGGTTCGGCCGCATCGACGTGTGGATCAACGACGCCGCGGTAGCCGCGATCGGGCGGTTCGAGGACATCCCCGTCGCGGACCACACCCGCGTCGTGGAGGTGAACCTGAACGGCTACATCCTCGGCAGCCATGCCGCCCTGCAGCAGTTCCGCCGCCAGGGGTTCGGCACGCTGGTGAACATCGCCTCCGTCGATGGCCGGGTGCCGGTGGCCTACCACGCCAGCTATGCCGCGATGAAGGCGGCCATCATCGCGCTCGACTCCGCGCTGGTGCAGGAGCTGCGGCTGGCCGGGTCGAACGCGATCAAGGTCGCCACCGTGCTGCCCTGGGCGATCGACACGCCGTTCTGGGAGCATACCGCCAACTACAGCGGGGGCACGCCGCGCATCTACACGATGGACGGCGCGGAGGCGGCGGTGGACGCCTGAAGTTGACCCGCCCTCATGGAGCCTTTCATGCTTTTGCAGGAGGTATGTTCCATGCCCATCACCCGTCACCCGTATTCGCCGGAGTTCAAGCGACAGATTGTTG
>CAXTGN010000144.1:3921-10382 GCA_964243455.1 uncultured Acidobacteriaceae bacterium | reverse complement strand
GCGCTTACCGAATCCGTCGCCATCGGCACTCAGATCGAGAAAACCATCCAGGCCAAGAACGGCGTCACCAGCGTTGTCACCAAGTTAGGCCGGCCCGATCTGGCGACAGAGGCCATGGGGGAGTATGAGTCTGACTCGTACCTGAGCTTCACGCCAAAGCTGCAGGAGGCTAACGCCAACGCCAAACAGCAGTTCACCGACGATCTGCAAAAATCACTCGACAGGATCCCGGGAGTCACCTACGAGATCACTCAGCCCATGCAAATGCGCATGGACGAGACGATTACCGGGACGCGCGGCGACGTCGCTTTGAAGATCTTCGGCGAAGACCTGGACACGCTGGAGGGGATGGCGCACAACGCCCAGAAAATCATCTCGAATGTGCAGGGGGCGTCGGAGACGCAGATGGAAATCATCTCCGGCGCGCAGGAATTGCAGGTCCGGATCGACCGCCGTGAAGCCGCACGCTACGGCGTCAGCGTTTCCGATATCCAGGAAGTCATTGAGACACTGTACGGCTCCAAACAGCTCTCGGAGATGCTGCTTGGAGAGGAACGCTTTCCCATCGCGATACGCCTCCCGGCAGACATCCGCAACGACCCGGAACGCTTGCGCTCTTTGCAGCTCAAGACACCGCAAGGTGAGCTTGTACGGCTGGATCAGGTTGCCGAGATCAAGATCTTGGGTGGCCCCATTCTCATCAACCGCGAACAGGCGCATCGCCGTGCAGTGATCATGAGCAACGTAAGCGGGCGTGACCTGGGCAGCTTCGTCAAGGACTGCAAAGCGGCAATCGCGGACAAGATGCCGCTGCCGCCAGGCTACCGGCTGGAGTGGGGTGGCCAGTACGAAAACCAGCAGAGGGCCCAGCAGCGCCTGCTCATCGTCTATCCCGTGTCTCTCCTCATCATCTCTGCTTTGCTGTACGCCACATTTCAGAACGCGAAACAGATGTTCCTGATTCTGTCCATCGTCCCGCTCGCATTAGTCGGGGGCGTGGCGGCACTCTGGCTGCGTGATATTAATCTCAACCTTTCGGCCTGTGTCGGCTTTATCGCACTCTTTGGGATCGCCGTCCTGAACGGCGTTGTGATGGTAAGCCACATCAACTCGCTTCGCAAACAGGGGCAGGCGATCGATGAGGCCGTTCAACAGGGAGCTGCCGACCGCCTGCGCCCCGTGCTCATTACGGCCCTGGTTGCGAGCCTTGGCTTCATCCCCATGGCGCTGTCCACATCGCGTGGCGCTGAGGTCGAACGTCCACTGGCGACCGTTGTTATCGGAGGCCTCATCACCGCAACGATCCTCACCCTGTATGTCTTGCCGCTCATGTACCCGTGGTTCAGCAGAAATCTCGGAACCGGGCCGCTCAAGGAACAGGTCTGAATCTTGTCATCTTTACCCATCGCAATGCAGTTCAACTTGAGCGTACTTTCGCAGACGCTTCTGACCTCACCCCCATCACTTCAGACCGGACACGAGGTGCCATGACACAGCTGCTGCACAATCAACCTTCCGCAAGAACCCACGCCCTATCTGCAATCGCCTGGGCGGCTTTCACACTGTGCCCTATTCATGCCTTCGCACAGACACCGAGTGATGCGGCAAACGCGACGGAACCCACGGCATTGCTGTCCCTGCCCGATGCGCCACAACCCCAGCAACAACAGGACCAGACGAAACCTCCGAATTCAACGACTGCATCGTCTAGCGCACCTTCGCTGGGCGACCTCGGCATCTCGCCTACCCAGGTTCACGGTGATGACCGCACCCAGGCCCTGCTCGACAAGCGCACCCACATGTTGAAGGTCCACACACGTCTCGGACTGATCACCGCGGTTCCGATCCTTGCAGCCTGCATCAGTGGTGCCGGAGCTACACCGGACCGCGGTACCTATGGATCAACGACTTCTCGTGACGTGCATGTCGGTATCGCCGGCCTGGCCGTAGGTATGTACGGGCTAACGGCCTACTACGCGGCAGCCGCTCCGCGGATAGGTCATGAGCCCGCTCGAGGTGGCATCAAGCTTCACAAATATCTCATCTATGTCCACGCTCCTGGAATGGTCTTGACCCCCATTCTCGGAGCGATGGCCTTCAATCAAATCAACAGCGGGCAGCACGTGCATGGCATCGCCTCCGCACACCAGGCGGTAGCTGTAACTACGGCGCTTGCCTATGGAGCCTCGATCCTGGCCGTTTCGTACCCCATTCACCTCCACCTCCATAAGACCCAGACAGCCGCTGCTGGTACACCTGTAGCGGACAACGACTCTTCAGTGCCAAGCCTTACACCCAGGGAGGCGAAATGACACGAATCGGTCTTATATCGCTGGGTATCGTCACTGCTCTCCAGAGTTCGTCGCTCATGGCACAGAGCACCGTGGCGTCGGAAACCTATGCACTCGATTCTTCAACCCTCACGTACCACATGTCGCATCCGGTTCACGAAGTGGACGGAACCAGCCATGAAGCGAAAGGAAAGGGCGTCTGCAGCAATGGGCAATGCGACTTTCTTATCGCGGTGCCCGTGAAGTCGTTTGACTCAGGCGATACGAACCGTGATCTCCACATGCTGCAGGTCACGCGAGGGGCGCAGTTTCCCTACGTCACCGTGCGCTTCCACCTGCCGCAATCGGCACTCACGTCGCCTGCACTGTTGTGCGATCTTGAGATTCAGTTCGCAGGGCATACGGCTCATTACCCTCAGGTCCCATTTCAACAGTTCGTCCAGGGAAGCAGTCGTCGCATCACCGGCTCCATCCCATCCACCCTGACCGACTACCAGATCGATCCGCCCTCCTTTCTCCTCGTTCCGATCAAGAATGAGATCCCGGTCAAGGTCGATTTGGTGTGGCACCTCGTACAGTGACACGTGCTTCGTCCGTCTCATGATCGCGAAAGGATGACACGACTTCCTCTTCTGCAACCCGCAACCGGATCGGCTTCTTCTTTCTCGGTGTCCTTGCTTCGTTTGCAGGCCTTCTCCTCGGTGGCTTCCTGTACTTCAAGTACGGCAATCCGCCCGTAGCATCGGCGGATCCCTCCTTCCCCATGGAAGCGCAGATCGTCCATGTGCCTCTGGAAGCAAGAATCGGGCGTGAGATGAAGCGTCCGCCTTTTGAAGCAGATGAGCGTGTCCTGGAAGCTGGTGCCCTGACCTACACGCACCAGTGTGCCATCTGCCACGGAACGCCGGGTCATGATGTGCGTTTGCAAAGTGGATGTTCCCGGTGGCACCCCAGCTCTGGGAGAAGCACGGCAATGGAGTCGTGGGCGTAAGTGACGACGAAGTCGGTGAGACGTACTGGAAGGTTGACAATGGTATCCGCCTTACCGGGATGTCTGCCTACCAGAAGATCCTCGCGGATACCGAAATCTGGCAGATCGCATGGCTCCTCAAGACCGCCGACAGACCCCTTACACCGCAGCTACAGGCGACGTTCGAGAAAGGGGGCCCAACCCAGCCCTGATCCGTGAATGCATTTGGAAGCCCTTCGAAACTTCCGCCGCACTGCGTTGCAATAGGTGTTCTGAGCTCCTCGTTTTTTAGGCAGTCCATCTCACTTGCAAGCCCGTCTGAAAACTCGGCAGCGAATCGCACCATCACGCTGCGGGGCAACTTCTTCTCCTAGCCCGCGCTCTCAGACCCTTTCCCCTGGAACAAAGACCGGATCCGAGGGGCTATCGCCGCATCCAGGAGGTCCAGATCCTCCGGTGTGGCCACTTCCATGTCAGTGAATAGATCCCATTCCTCGATCAGTGTCAGCGAGTCGCCGGGAGCAACGACCCGATGAGGCCCGAGCAACTCCAACTCCTGGAAACGGCCTTCGGTATAGACCTCGGTATTGACGCCGTAGTCGGGGTACTCGGCGTGTTCGTCATGTGTGAACCGCTTCACGAAAAGCAGGTCACC
Organism: uncultured Acidobacteriaceae bacterium; assembly: GCA_964243455.1. Taxonomy (GTDB): domain Bacteria; phylum Acidobacteriota; class Terriglobia; order Terriglobales; family Acidobacteriaceae; genus Granulicella. Next base: position 6,466 of record CAXTGN010000144.1, on the reverse strand, counting down.
CACCAGATGGGCGCACCAGTTCTCCTTGTTGCGCAGCCCCAGCTTTTGCGAGCTTACGCGGGATGGGTCGCCCCGCAGCAGAAAATACTTCAGGCCCAGGGTGAAGCGGGGATCCTGCAGGTCGGTGAAGGCGCACAAAGCTATGGGTTGCGTCACCGGAACATACTCGTCGTGCGTCTGAAAAGGCACGCGGGGCACAATCGAGGTTCCTGGTTCGACGATGCTAACGCCCCAGGCAGCGATGTCGACCGGCCACAGATTGTGGCTGGTGACCGTCTGCTCCAGGCGCACGGTTGTGCTCTCGGCCGACATGGAGACGCGTATCTGCTTCCCGATGCCGGCCTTGTCCACTGGCTGCCGCAACAGGAGACCGAAGTCGCCCTCGGCCGTGTGCTCGATGGGATCATTATCCGGTGCGTAGGTAGCTGGAAAGACTTCAGGCCAGACCCAGAGACGATGCCCGCCGTACGGTCTCCATGTACCCAGCGCGGTCTCCTTGGATGCCTCCGGAAAGTGTGCGAGAACATTGGTGCCCCCGGTTGGCCCATAGAACAGCAGGCGTGGACCGAAGGCAGTGGAAGCGATCACATCGACGGTGCCGTTCGACAGCAATTGGGCAGACCTCTATAGGTCACCGTTTCGAGGCTCATGTGCAATGCTCCGGAGATCTCGTATTGTGATGCCTAAACGGCTGTCCAGCCGCCATCGATCAGCAACGTGTGGCCAGTGATCAGTGAGGCCGCCTCCGATGCCAGGAAGACCACGGCCCCGGCTACCTCAGGCGGTTCCCCGATCCGATGCAGAGCGGCGACATTCTTCACCGTCTCGGCGTAGAACTCCGATGAGGAGAGCGCTGGCTGCGTTCCCGGGGTGCGAATAAAGGTAGGCGCCACAGCGTTGACGTTGATGTTGTACGGCCCCCACTCCACGGCCAGGCACTTGGTCAAATGGGCGATGCCCGCCTTGGTCATGCAATAGATCGATTCGGTTGGCAGCGCGACGAAACCGGCTTGGGAACTCATGTTGATGATCCGTCCGCCGCCCTGCTCCTTCATAACTTTGCCTGCGGCCTGGCAGGCGAAGAACGTGCCCTTCAGATTGATGTTCAGCGTGCGGTCGAAGTCTTCCTCGCGCACGTCCAGGGCCAAGTTCGTCGGTGCAACACCGGTGTTGTTCACCAGAATGTCGAGCTTGCCCATCTGTGCGCAGGCCGCCTGGATCGCCCCACGGACCTGCTCGAGGTCGGTCATATCCATCTGCAGCGGCAGCGCCTTACGTCCAAGCGCCTCAATCTCGGCAGCTATGCCGGCATCCTCTTTTGCATCGCGCAGACCGAGCGCCACATCCGCGCCGGCCTCCGCGAGCGCGAGAGCGATTGCCCGACCGAGGCCGCGAGCGGCTCCCGTTACCAGCGCAGTTTGACCTTCAAGACGGAACGAGGGCAACGATCCCATAGCTTCTCCCACAGTGCGTTAGTCTGCGCAAGACAGCGCTGAACCTTTATACCCGTCATGACCCTTGCTTGGCAGCAGGGCTGGCCGCAGCACAGCGACGCTCTGTCCAGAGGACCCACTTGCGCGGTCCATTGGGGATGGGAGGCGGTTCAGCGATGCCGGCTCGGCCGGCCGCCGAAGTGCCATTCCTAATGAGGAGGAACCAAGACCCAGCCAGAGGCGGCATCCTGAGGCACCGTTGCGTTGCGTCACAATAAGAAGAGCGGCTTCCCGCTCTCGGCGGAGGCCCACATAGGTTCTTCCCAGAGAGCGGAGCACCTCCACATCTCGCGGCTGCGTTCTGGTTCGCAGCTCAATATCCCTTGATCAACATGCCGCGCTGTGGACGTAAAGGGCGGTTCTCCCGTGAATACGGTTGATGCAAATGTGCGCAGGGCGAAGTGCCGCAGGTTGCGCGACTTCGCTTAGGCGAGTAAACATAGATCAGCCGTTCCGGGCGTTACACCGGATGCGCTTCTCTCCTGAATCTCCCCTGCGGAACTCACTCTTGCATGCTGGACATCGAATGAATACTCCAGACCAGCAACGCTGAAGTGAAGGGCGAGAATCGCTTTGAATACAAGAAGTGCTATGCAGAAACATGTTCTTGGGGCAGCAACATGCTTGTTCCTCGGGTCCTTAGGTGCTGGCCATGCGGTGGGTCAGGGAACGGGCTATTGGCGTACCAACGGAAACAAGATTCTTGACACTAACAGCAAACAGGTACGTATTGCAGGCGTTAACTGGTACGGTTTTGAAACAACACGCGCCGTTGCAGGAGGACTCACGTCCCAGGACTACAAAGCCGTTCTGCAAAACATCAAGAATCTCGGGTACAACACGGTCCGTGTGCCGCTTTCGAATCAGATGGTGGAAAGCCCCTCCGTACCGAGCAGCATCGGCTACAGCAACAGCAGCGGAGCGATCAACTCGGATCTGAGCGGACTCAATTCACTGCAAATTCTCGACAAGATGATCAGCTATGCCGGGACTCTCAACCTAAAGATGATCTTGGACAATCATCGCTCCGAAGCAGGCGACTCAGCGGAAGC
>CAXTGN010000144.1:884-3911 GCA_964243455.1 uncultured Acidobacteriaceae bacterium | reverse complement strand
GTATACGAGCAGCTACCCGGAGAGCGCGTGGATCAAGGACTGGACCAGCCTTGCCTCGCGTTACCTGAACAACACAACTGTCATCGGTTTCGATCTTCGTAATGAACCACACAATGCGTACTCCGGCGGAGCTTGCTGGGATTGTGGAGGAAGCAACGACTGGCACCTTGCAGCTGAGAGGGCCGGTAACGCTGTGCTGGCCGTCAATCCGAAGCTGCTGATCTTCGTGGAAGGTGTGGACGCGTACAACAACGATTACTACTGGTGGGGTGGAAACCTGGAGGGCGTGAAGACATCCCCTGTGGCTCTATCGGTGGCCAATCAGCTGGTGTACTCGGCTCATGATTACGGTCCTATCGAATATGGGCAGTCCTGGTTCAGCGGGTCCACAACGGCCGGCTCACTGGATACGGTCTGGACGAATCATTGGGGCTATGTGGCGAAGAATGGACTCGCTCCCGTGTGGTTGGGTGAGTTCGGCACAACAAACGATGCCGCGAGCGTTCAAAGCTCCACTCCCGGGAGTGAAGGGCAGTGGTTCCAGAGCCTCGTCCAGTATCTTGGGGCGGACAGCACGCTGAATTGGACATATTGGGCGCTGAATGGGGAGGATCACTACGGGCTTCTGGATTCTAACTACGATTCCACTCCGGTCAGTGCGGCGAAACAGAGCTCGCTGGCCAGCATTCAATCAGCCTTGGGCGGTGGCACCACCGCGCCTTCTGTTCCAACCGCACCTTCCGGTTTGAGCGCGTCTGCAGCATCAGCCAACACCATCAATCTGAAGTGGACGGCATCCTCGACGAGCGGTGTCTCTTACACGCTGTACTTCGGAACCAGTTCTGGCTCGACCGCGACGGTGCTAGCCAGCAACGTGACTGGGACGGCGTACACCGCCAGCAACCTGAACCCCTCCACGGCGTATTACTTCACAGTGAAAGCTGTGAACTCCGCAGGAAGCTCCCCGGCGTCAAACCAGGCAAGTGCGACGACCCAGGCTGCCGCTGGGTCTGGTTCCTGCCACGTTACCTACCAGGACTCGAACGATTGGGGTTCTGGGTTCAGCGGAGCTGTTTCGATCGCCAACAGCGGATCTACGGCGCTGACCTCGTGGAAGCTGACCTGGACCTTTGCAGGCAATCAGCAGCTTACGCAGGCATGGAACGGAACGTACGGGCAGACAGGCAAGTCCGTGTCCATCACCAACGCAAGCTATAACGGGTCGATTGCCGCAGGAGCCACTGCCAGCGGGATCGGCTTCAACGCAAATTACTCCGGAACGAACGCGGTTCCCACGGCGTTCTATGTCAATGGAGTTCTCTGCAAGTGAAAACAGGACCGGGGCGGAAGATCGCCTCGGTCTGGTTGGCAGCGTGACATAGTGCGTAGCGAATGTGCCTTGAAGATTTGCCTTGCCCGCTGCGCTGAGTCTGCCTCGGGAGGAAGCTGCAAGAAGCTTCGAGATAGCCTGGAACCGCGGTGAGGTCTGCCCGTGGACCTGGTAGTTGGGAGCCAGCAGGCCGTAGCGATCTTCCCCGTTGATGGCCCAGTAGGACCACGAGATCTGCTGATGGCCGGCGAGAAAGGTGAGCAGCGCGCTGAACCACTGGCCCTGACTTCCAGGGACGTCACTTGAAACCTGCGATTGCTCGTCACCGGTGCCGAACTCACCCAGCCAGATGGGCGCTGTGTCGTCGCGCACAAGAAAAGCCCAGTAGCGGATCCAGGTCTCCGAGAGGCTGGCCGGGGTTGCGGTGTTGTTGAACCAGGGGTGGCGGTACTCTGCCGGGCCGTAATCATGCGGGGAGTAGACCACACGGTTTGGCTGCGTGAGGACGACCTTGTTGTTGCGAACGCCTTGCAGATTGCTGCCCCAGAAGCTGCAGTCGCCGTTGTAACAGTCTGTGCCCTGCACAAAGATCAATAGATCAGGAGCTTCGCGCAGCACGGCGTTCCCGGCACGTATGGCGGCGGCGGTCCAATTCTGGCGGGTGTTCGTCGCGGGGCAACCGCCGCGGGCTGGGTCCCCGGTCCAGCACGCGCCGCCGCCCGCCACCGAGTGTGGTTCGTTGCGGAGATCTACCCCGATCAGGGTGGGGCGACCTTCTGCGGTGCGCCTGCCTTTGTAGCGATGCACCAGCATCCCCCAATCGGCTAACCAGCGAGCTTCAGAGTAGCGTGAGGTGTACCAGAGGCCGGAGGTCTGCGGTCCGTCCCCGATGTCGGAGCGATGGTCGTCAAGGATGATGCGCAGGTTGAGGGCGCCGGCCGCATCGAAGATGCGGTCCATGAGCTGCAGGCTGTTCAGGTTTTGGAGATCGGCATTGATGGGGCCGGTGCTGCTGCGGAAGGAGATCTTCTGTGGAACAGCAGGGGACTCGATAACCTCGTTGGCGTAAGGCAGGCGGATGACGTTGAAGCCCATGTGCTGAATGTCGCTCAGGATCTCGTGATAGTCCCTTTGCGTGAGACCGTGCGGCACACGGTCGGAAGTTTCAAAGCCGTACCAGTTCACTCCGTCGATGTGTACAGGTTGCGCGGTGTCGTCGAGGATCCTGCTGCCTTCGGTATGCCAGTAGCCCTTTTGCCCCCCGGCCGTGGAAGCCATGAGCGGAAAGAAGAGGAATGCGAGAGCGAGCAGGACGTATCTCTGCAAGGAACGACCTGCCTGGTTGGAGCAGGTCGCCATCACTGGAGTACGTTCACCTGAACGGACGTGGTCTGCGTGATGGTTCCGGAGACCGCCGTCACGACCGCGTTGTAGGAACCGATGTAGCCGCCCGTGGACGTAGGCGTAGTCGTCGATGTCTGGCAGCCCGCCAGGCCAAGACTCACAGCACAGAGGGCGACAAGGGAGAGCAGCCGCAAGGAGGCGAACCGTCGCCGGCGGGAGGTGAGCGCGCCGAGCAGCAGCAGGCAGGGCATGCAGGCCAGCACGACGCGGGAGCGATTGCCTTGCAGCAACGCATTTGTCGAGGTAGGAAGCGTGATGGTCAGTGTGGTTTGCAGACTGGTCGCAGAACCGTC
>CAXTGN010000144.1:624-872 GCA_964243455.1 uncultured Acidobacteriaceae bacterium | reverse complement strand
TGCCGGAGCGAAGGCGCAGACCGAACCAGAAGGCAGCCCGGTACAAGCCAGCTTTACCGCCCCGCTGATGCCTCCTGTGGGTGCCAGGCTCAGCGTGGTTGCACCAGCGCTCCCTATATGCACCTCGAGCGAGGAGGGCAAGGCGGCCAACGTGAAGCTGCCCTGCACAGCAGCCACCACGGAAGCGGCTGAGCTGCTGAGCAGGTTGTTGGGGTCGCCGGGAAAGGTTGCCGTAAAGCTGTGCGGGC
>CAXTGN010000144.1:0-614 GCA_964243455.1 uncultured Acidobacteriaceae bacterium | reverse complement strand
TGGCTGTGCCCTTACCGTCCACCGCGCCGGATCCGATCAGTGCGCCTCCGTCGAAGAAGTTGACCGGGCCCGTGACGGCGCCGCCCTGCGCCGAGGTCACCGTGGCGGTGATCGTGTAAGGGCTTGTAATGGTGCTGGGGGCACTGATGATCGTGGTGGTAGGCGCCTCCTGCACGACGATCTGTACGGACTCGGTGACGGGTACAGGGATCGCGGCGCTGACTCCTGAGACGGTCAGCGTCTGTGTGCCTACCGTGAGCACGCTGCCCGCGGGCGGCGAGTAGGTCATGGTCAGGGCAGGGATGGATGTCGCGTTGAGCTGCGAGGTGCTGAGCGGCGTGCCCCAGGCGATCGAGGCGGCGGGTGTAATGGTCAGCGGTCCCGGAGTAAGGGTGACAGCGTAGTTCTTGAGTCTTGAATGAGGGTCCTGTAGCACGGGATTGATCGCATCTGGGCTGGAGCTATAGGTGCCGGGGACCGTTGAGTTATCCGCACCGGAGAGATAGTTGGCGGTGATGCCGTCCCCGGCGACAACACCGGTGAGTGTTCCTGTAAAGGTTGGGTTTGGCGTACCGGCGACACGAGTTGCCGGGTTGGCGAGAGCGGTGAGAGGC
>CAXTGN010000143.1:0-10443 GCA_964243455.1 uncultured Acidobacteriaceae bacterium | reverse complement strand
GCAGCGAGGAGGTCGGCGGCGGTGTTGCCGGTCTGGGCCTTAAGTGGGGGGACTGGCAGCAGCAGCGGAGCGAGGCAGACCGCAAGGCGAAGCGAGCGTGACAGAGAGGACATCGAGACTCCGAGGAATGGCATGCGCGTGGGTGACGATACCAGTGCTTCTTTGCGTTTGTCTAGCGAATGTCATGACAGCTTTGGCGGAAGACAACCGGCGCCAGCATCGCTGTGCGCCGGAGTTGCAGATACCGGTCCTCCTCTCCGCTGGGAGAACCTGGCAAAATTTCATTAGACGTTTTTCGCCTGCACCGTTACTTTTATGGCGTTGTGAACCCACTTCCCGCGTCGTGCAAGCGTGCGGGTCAGAACGGAGCTTACGGTGGCAGACAAAGAGGCGAGCGGATTTATCTGGTACGAACTCATGACCGACGATCAGGACAAGGCTGTTGATTTTTATGGCAAGGTGGTCGGCTGGGACGTGCGCGACAGCGGCATGCCGGGGATGCGCTACATGATCTTCGGCAAGGGCGGGAAGGACGTCGGAGGCATCATGTCGTGGACGTCGGCGGGCACGAGCAAGCCCACAAAGTGGGTGGGGCACGTCCACACAACCGATGTGGACGCGGAGACCGCCGCCGTGGTGGCCGATGACGGCAAGCAGTGGCGGCCGCCAACAGACATCCCGGGGGTTGGGCGCTTCTCCGTGGTCGCCGACCCACAAGGCGCAGAGTTTCTGCTGTTTGAGCCCAAGACGACGGACGCACCGGCGCGGCTAGGCCCAACGGAGAACGGCAACGTGGGCTGGCGCGAGCTGGCCACTACCGATTGGGAGAAGGCATGGGAGTTCTACAGCGGGCACTACGGCTGGACGAAGGCGCCAGCCGTGGATATGGGGCCGATGGGTACCTACCAGACCTTTATGACCACCGAGGGAGATGGTGGCGGCATGATGACCATCCCGCCAGAGATGGCAGGGAAGATGCCCGGGCCGGCCTGGCTCTTCTACTTCATCGTGGACGACATCCAGGCGGCGTCTGAGCGTGTGAAGTCTAATGGTGGCAGCATCACGCATGGCCCGGTGCAGGTGCCGGGCGGTGGATGGATTGTGCAGGGTCTTGATTCGCAAGGTGGAGCGTTTGCCCTGACGGCTGCGAAGTGATGTAGAAAAAGCGCGTTCCTGACCGGGAAAAACGCGTTGAAACGACCTTTTGACACGTCCGGAGGCACTTGTGCTCCGAACGGCGAGAAATGCAGCGCTTTTGACGCTTCTGCATGGCTCGGTTCAGGCAATCCGGTCACGGCTTTCCGCCTGGCGTGATCCTGGCCTGGGTTACGGTCGTGACGGTATCCAGCGGTGGGGCAGGTACAGTACTGCGGAGGCCGTCCGGCCAGTTGATCTCCAGCGACGTCAGTTTGGGTTGGGAGCCGAGGCCGATGTGCAGACGAAGGTCCGAAGAGCTGGAATAGCTGGAGCCCGAACGGACCTCGTCCACCCAGACGCGGGGCCTGCCGGCCTGTGTGCCGTGAAGCGTGGTGCGGGCCCCCACGGCATCGCGGCCATGCGTGTCGAGCAAACGAAGGCCTACCCAGTGGTTCCCGTTGGCGGCCTGGTTGACGAGCAGCATGGGGCGGTCGGAGAGGTTGTTGACCACGGCTTCGAGGCGGCCATCGTTCCATAAATCAGCAATGGCGAGACCGCGGCCGGAGAGTGGCTCGAGCAGGCCCGGACCGGAGGTCTTGGAAAGGTCGCGAAAATGGCCGTCGCCGAGATTGCCGTAGAGCAACCGTGGCTGCTTGAAGGTAGAGCCGAGGTGGGCCTCGTCGACCGTTGGATAGACGTGCCCGTTGGCGATAAGAAGGTCGGGGTAGCCGTCGTTGTCGACGTCGGCGAACGCCGTGCCCCAGCCGAGAGCGTCGGTGTTGATGGCAAGCCCGGCGGCCGAGGTCGTGTCGGTAAAACTGCCGTCCCCGACAGCGTGGTAGAGCGTCGAGGTGTCGTCGGAGAAGTTGGTCTTGAAGAGATCGATGTGGCCGTCGCCGTCGTAATCGGCAGCAGCAGAACCCATGCCTGCCTGTTCGCGGCCGTCTTCGTTAAACGCGACGCCCTGCTCTCCGGCGACGTCGGTGAAGGTGCCGTCGTGATTGTTGCGGTACAGGATGGACGGGGTGGAATCGCAGGCGACGTAGAGATCGGGCCATCCGTCTTCGTTGTAGTCGATGGATGTGACCGAAAAGCAGTAATGGCCGTTTGTTTTCTCGATACCCGCCGGCTTGCTGACGTCCTCGAACCTGGTCTGACCGTTAACCAGCCCGAGATTGTGGAAGAGCAGGTTGGTCGTGTAGGGCAGGCCGCGCGGACCGCACATCACGGGCGCGCCCTTCCACATGCAACCGGCTTCAGCGCCGGGCCGGGGCGTCCTGGCCAAGTCAAAATGAACATAGTTGGCGACGAGAACGTCGAGATTGCCGTCACGGTCGTAGTCGACAAAGGCGCAACCGGTTCCCCACTCCTTGCCGGTACCTGCCACCCCTGCGGACTCGGCCACCTCGCGGAACCGGCCGCGGCCCTCATTGTGGTACAGGCGGTTGCGCCCATAGGCAGTCACGAAGAGGTCGGGTAGCCCGTCGTTGTCGTAGTCGCCGACGCAGGCACCCTGTCCCCAAAAGGTCTCTTCCAGCCCGGAGCCCTTCGTGACATCGGAGAAGGTGCCATCGTGATTGTTATGGAACAGGTGACTGGTGGGTTTCTCCTTGGTTTCGGTGCTGGGCAGGGTAGTCCCGTTGACAAGAAAGATGTCGGGCCAGCCATCGTTGTCGTAGTCGAGAATGGCCACGCCGGAGCCGGTGGACTCGACGATGTACTGCTTGCCGGTGTCGGCGCCGTTGGTATTCCGGACGGTGAGGCCGGCCTGCGGGGCGATGTCGACGAACCAGGCGGGGGCGGGGTGGGCGGTGGTTGCGGGGTAGGGGTGCTGCTGGGCTTTCATCGCCAGGACTGAGAGGCTCCACAGGAGTATGGTCGCGAACCCAACCCAATGATGACGGAAGCACCGAAATGCAGTGAAGACCGGAGCAACGGTAGCAGCATGGGAGGAAGACATGAAAGAAGCTGAGCAGGATTTGGGGCAAGCCAATCCGAACGCGCCGGAAGCCCTTTCACGTTTTGCATTTCTCATTGGTCGATGGCGTTGCAAAGCAAAGATTTTGGTTGGCGACGGCGAGTGGCAGACGTTTGAAGCAAGTTGGGTAGGCCGCTTCATGCTTGACGGCTATGTAATCGCAGATGAGTACCGGATGACAAGCTCGTCCGGAGAGTTGATGGTGCTCGGGATGAACTTCCGCGCCTATGACCCTGCCAGGCAAACCTGGAACATGAAGTGGCTGAATAGCAGAACGGGGACCTGGACAGACCTCGGATCGGAAGAGATGGGCGGAGTGCGGTTTGAGGCTGAATCGATCGTGTATGCGCTAAGGGAGCCGATGGCCGCGCACGCCTACACCCGGGCAACCTATATGAACATCTCGCAGACGCACTTCACGTGGCTGGGTGAGAGCTCTGAGGACGGGGAAGCTTGGAGCGAGTTTATGCGTGTGGAATGTGAACGGACGTGATCGATACCAATCGATTGGACCAAACCGCCTAACCCTTTCGTGCCGTGGCGGTGTTCATAGGCACCGTTTTCAGCACCTTACCGCCTTCCTGAATCACATAGAGCTGATTTACCGCGAGAGCCTTCAACACATCCTTGGTCCCACTGGGCCAGGCGATCTCAATGTCAGCGGTAGTCGCCTGGTCGAGGCCGAAGCGAACGCGTAGGTCATTCTGGCTGTAATAACTGCCGCCTGAGCGGACTTCTTCGATCTGTTTCATCGGCTTGCCGGGCTGGTTCATGGCGGTTACGGTCAGGCGGGCGCCTATGCCGGTGCGGTTGCTCTTGGTGCCGACGGTACGAATGTAGATCACGTTGCGCTTCGCGGCATCGGGCGTGGGCTCGCAGCGCAGCAGTTGCGGGTAGGTGTTCACGCAGTTCACGGCGACATCGACCACGCCGCTGTTCAGGATGTCGCCGAAGGCGCAGCCGCGCGCCGGCGCCTCGGCGGTGATGCCCGTGCCAGCGAGTGCGGTCACCTCTTCGAACTGACCGTTGCGCAGGTTGCGGTAGAGGTACTTGTGCTCTGCGTAGGGTGCCTCGAGTTGCGAGTTGTCGACCTCGGGGTAGACGTGGCCGTTGGAGATGAAGATGTCGAGCCAGCCGTCACTATCGGGGTCGAAGAAGCCGACACCCCAGCCGAGATAGCGTGTGTTGACGCCCAGACCGGAGAGATAAGTATGGTCCTCGAAGGTACCATCGCCGAGGTTCTGGTAGAGCGAATCGGTATCGCCGGCGAAGTTGGTCTTTACGATATCGAGCAGGCCGTCGCGATTGAAGTCGCCAACCGAGACGCCCATGCCCGCCTGGGGCTTGCCGTCGGGGGAGTAGGCGATGCCGCTCTCAATCGCCTCGTCTTTGAAGGTGCCGTCCTTCTGGTTGCGATAGAAGGTGGCAGCGGTCGAGTCGTTGGCGACGTAGATATCGGGCCAGCCGTCATTGTCGAGGTCCGCCACGCTGACGCTCAGGCCGTAGGTGCCGACCGTATCGAGCATCCCGGTTTTCTCGCTGACGTCGGTGAAGGTCCCGTCGCCATTATTGCGGTCCAGGATATTCTTGCCGCCCTGCAGACCTGGCGGGCCGCAGGCCACCTGGATGCCCTTATAGGAGCATCCCGCGGCCTCGGGCAGAGGTGCCGTCTTCGGGTCGAAGTCGATATAGTTGGCGACGAACAGGTCAAGGTGCCCGTCCTTGTCGTAGTCCAGAAAGGCGCAGCCGGAGTTCCAGCGGGGCTTGCCGGGTTGGATCAGGCCGGCTTTCGCGGTGGCGTCGGTGAAGGTGCCGTCGCCGTTGTTATGCCAGAGCACGTTCTGCCCGTAGTAGCTGACAAACAGATCGTTGTGCCCGTCGTTGTCGTAATCGCCCACGCAACAGCCCTGGCCCCAGCCGGCGTGGCTCAGACCGGCCTTCAGCGTGACATCGGTAAAGGTGCCGTCGCGATTGTTCTTGAACAGGCGCGATATAGGGGCGTCGCCCTTGGGGAAGCCGTCCAGTCGCGATCCGTTGACAAGAAAGAGGTCGACCCAGTCATCGCCGTCGTAGTCGAAAAAGGCGACCCCGCAGCCGGTAGTCTCCAGCAGGTAGCGGTTCTTGTGTTCATTGCCGTAAATGGTCTTGGTGAGAAGGCCGGCGGCGTGGGCCTGGTCGACGTAGCGATAGCCGAGCGGCGTGCCGGTAACGGGCGAAGGTAAGGACTTCGGCGCGGGGCGTGCGGGGGTGTTGTAGGTCTCGCGGTTCATGGCGCCGGTCGTCTGTTGCCCCGCCGGAGCCGCGAGCGCCAGTATGTCCCCAAACGGCAGAACAAGCGCCGTGCGGGACAAGGATTTCAGGAGCGTGCGACGCGTCCAGGCCGTTCCGGTCACGATTCCCTTTCCGTCGCCAACACGCTACAGGCCAACGCGTTGTCTCACCCGTGAACTGCCCGGAGTATAAGGAACGGTTCAGACAAGGTGCAATGCATAAGGCCGTTACGGCCAGGACCGCGGTTTTCAGCCGGACGCGCTGCGCCTTGAAGTGGCAGGAAGCGTAGCTGGGGAAGGACACGTCTAACGGAGTGGGCGTCGACGCCCTGGAAGGTTGGGCCTGATGAAGAACAAGCTTTGGATGGGTGTGTTGCTGACCGTTTTCGCTGCCCCGGCGATGCAGGCGCAGCATGTGCACACGGACTTTGACCACAAGGCGCCGTTCAGCGATTACCACACCTTCTCGTTCCACAAGGTCCAAACCGTGAACCCGTTGGACGAGCAGATTCTCAAGGACGAGATCCGCAGCGATCTGACGTACCACGGATGGCGTGAGGTCCCGCAGGGTGGCGATGTGGCAATCACAGCCATCGGCGGACAAACCGATATGAAGCAGTACCAGACCTTCTATGACGGGCTGGGGCCGGGTTTCGGCTGGGGTGGATGGGGCGGCTGGTGGGGTGAAGGTTGGGGCGGCTATGGCGGAGACTCGACGACCACCGTGCGGAATATCCCGATCGGCACGCTTGTCGTGGACCTTTACGACAAGAGCACGCACAACCTGGTGTGGCGTGGGGTCTCGCATGAGACGGAGTCGAACAGCATGAACAAAATCTCCGGCAAATTGCAAAAGGCGGTCGACGAGATGTTCTACAAGTTCCCGCCCAAGCACGCGGAATAGCGTTGGCGTCTCAAAGCTCGGAGGGATCTACATCCGGCCAGCGAACTCGCGGGTTTCGGTGACGATCTTGATCTTTTCACCTTCTTTTACGAACAGCGGCACGCGAACAGTCGCCCCGGTTTCCAGACGAGCCGCCTTTGTAACTGAGCCGGACGAGGTATCACCCCTCACCGCCGGTTCGGTGTATTCGACCGTGAGCTCGACATGCTGGGGCAGCTCCAGACCAATGGGATTGCTATTGTACTTTTGAATCTGCACCACAAGCCCCTCCAGCATGAGCTCGAGCGCATCCCCGACCTTGGCTGCGTCGAGCTGCAGGGTTTCGAAGCTGGATTGATCCAGGAAGTAGGAGCCGTCGCCGTCGGAGTAGAGGTAGGAAGCGTCCACGGTCTCCAGATCGGGTTCACGGAACTTGTCTTCGGCCTTGAAAGTCTTGTCCTGCACGGTGCCATTCAGCATGTTGCGCATCTTGACCCTGACGAGGGTTTGTCCGCCGCGTGCTGTGGGAGTGGAGATGTCCTTGTCGAGACAGCGATACGGTGTGCTCTCAAACTCGAAAAACATCTTGCGTTTGACATCGATAGCGGCGATCAGTTCGGCCATGCGGTCCTTCTGGGATATGAGGTGGCGAGCGGTTAGGGGGCCGATGCCGGTCCCGGCGCGCTCGCGGCTCCTCCAGTGTATTGTGCTGAAGTTCTACCCGATCAGGGTGTTCGTCTGGAGCTGAGAACTGCCTAGAATGAGTCTGTGGAGACAGGCACGCGCGCGGTGGATGTGGTGGTGCTCGGCGCGGGGGCGGCCGGCCTGATGGCGGCGATGGAGGCCGGTCGGCGTGGACGGGGTGTGCTGCTCCTTGATCCCGGGGAGCGGCCAGGGCGCAAGATCCTGATCTCCGGTGGCGGGCGGTGTAACTTCACCAATCTCGGGACGCGGGCGGAGAACTTTGTCAGCAACAACCCGCATTTTGCCCGTTCTCCGCTGGCACGGTACACGCCGCAGGATTTCGTGCAGTTAGTGGAGCGACATGGCATCCGCTATCACGAAAAGACCCTTGGGCAGCTGTTCTGCGACGACTCGGCGAAGCGGATTGTCACCATGCTGGAGCGTGAGTGCGGCGAGGCAGGGGTGGAGATTCGCTGCGGCGTGCAAGTGGTCGGCGTCTCGCATAGCACCGCGTCCGCCGCAGGGTTTCGCGTGGAGACCACGTCCGGGCGTATCGAATGCGCGGCCGTGGTGGTGGCGACGGGAGGCTTGTCCATCCCGAAGCTGGGCGCAACTGGATTCGGCTACGACCTGGCGCGCCGGTTCGGGCACGCCGTCGTGACGCCCCGAGCGGCGCTGGTTCCACTGGTATTCGGGCCGGAGGATGCGGCGGACTGGTGCGACCTGACAGGGGTGTCTACCGAGGTGCTTGCGGAAGCCTCCTCCGGCCCTTCTATTGCAAAGGGGCGTTCACGCACCCTGCCCACCTTCCGCGAGAAGCTGCTGATAACGCATCGTGGGGTCAGCGGGCCGGCGGTGCTGCAAGTCTCCTCCTACTGGCAGCCTGGGCGCGAGGTACGGTTTGATCTGGCGCCGAACCGTGAGGTGCTGAGCCCTCTGCTGATCCGCCATGCACGACGGGATGCGGCTGCCCTCCTGGCGTTGTTGCGCTCCGTATTCCCGGCTCGTCTGGCAGAGCGATGGATAACGCTGCAGCTCTGCCATGGTGAGGACTGGACCAACGCCGGGATCGGGAGGCTCGAGCAAGCGCTGCATGCCTGGACCTTCATGCCGGATGGCACGGAGGGTTATGCCAAGGCCGAGGTCACTGCAGGCGGCGTGGACACACGCGAGTTAAACGCCCGGACCATGGAGAGCCTGCGTGTGCCGGGGTTGTACTTTGTCGGTGAGGTGGTGGATGTGACCGGATGGCTGGGCGGGTACAACTTCCAGTGGGCGTGGGCCAGCGGTGTGTCCGCGGGTGCCGCTGCCTGAAGGCTGTTGCAACCCGGCGTTGGGGCACGATCACCTCCTGATCGTCCTTACGGATGTTGCTGTAATCCAGCTCTTGCTTGATCCAGTATTTGCTTGTCATTCCGTAGCGCAGCGGAGGAATTGCTGCTTGCCTTCGCGCGACGGCGCCCCGGGAGCATATCCCTTCGCGTTGCGATGGGTGACAATCTTACGAAGCGTGAGATGTTCCACGATGGAATCACGCATCGGAGCCCTTGAAGTCGCCCGGCAACAATATCCTTGTGGCAAAAGGAAGGGCTGCCTTGGAATGGTCTATATCTGGTCGCCCGCTCTTGTCCGCTTCCATTGAAACGCACAAAGCCTCGTAGCAGGCGCCGTCCAGCTTGGTTCCGACTTCGGTGTCCATGATCCTGCGGATCTCGGCCGCGGGAAGACCCGAGCGGTAGGGACGATCCTCTGCGAGCGCTCCGTATACGTCGGCGACGGCGATCAAGCGAGCCTCCAGGGACAGGTCCTCGGCCGTGAGACGGTTGGGATAGCCAGAACCATCGAGACGCTCGTGATGCTGTCCGGCTACCGTGGCGAGGCCCGAAAAGAGCTCGACCCGGGAGAGGATCTCGCGGCTGAGGCCCGGATGTTCGCGAATAACGGCCACCTCCTGGTCTGTCAACCGTCCCGCCTTGTCAAGGATGCTGTTGGGGACCCGCAGCTTGCCGAGATCATGCAGCAGTGAGGCGCGTGTGATCAGTCGCTTCCTCTCCGGGGAAAGGCCGAGCGTTTCGGCCATCCGGGTGGCTGCGTCGGCGACGCCGCGCGAGTGAGTGGCTGTAAAGGAAGACTTCACGTCGACTACGTCGGCGAAGGCATCGCAAATGGCATCGATCTGCGCCTCCGAGGCGACGAGTTTCTGGCCGGGTTCGAGGTCAAGCACTGCGGCGCGGCAGTTCGCGTCGTCCGTATGCGTCCAGAGCAGGCCGGCGCGGTGCAGCATCTGCGCGGCCCGCACAACACCGGGATCAAACCAGCGTCCGCTGCGCCGTTGAAGACTGCGCAGCGCCGCCTCCGTACCCCGGCCCGTTGCAAAAACGTCCAGATGCTGCGCGATCAGCATGATGCGGCTGAGCAGAGGGATCTGCTCGCCTTCCAGGCGCTCCGGGAAGCCGGAGCCGTCCCAGTGTTCGTCAAGGTGAAGAACTGCCTCCGATGCCGCGTCGGGTAAACCGATGCGGAGCAGGATGTTCGCCCCGCGTGTGCAGCGAAGGGTAATCATCTCCCGGTTGTTTCGCTGCTGATGCAGGCCGAGGCCCACCATCCGCGCTACGCGTGTGCCCACGCCGGCGTCGGGCTGCAGATTGCCCCATGCAAGGCGAATCCCGGACCAGGTCGGGCGCGTCCAGTCCACGTACTTGACCGCGCTCTTGACCCTGCGCTCATCCGAACCCATGATCTGGCACAGGCGTGCGGCATTGCTGGAACAGCCAATGTCCTTCAGCAGCAGGCCGTAGAAGAGGCTACTGCGTTCCACATCGCTGAGGCCTATGACCTGCGCGATGCGCATGCCAAGCAAACAGCAACGCAGCGCGTGCCCCGGAACGGCATCTTCCGTGAGGTCCAGCGCGAAGGAAAGAGCCGACACGATCTCCGCAACCGGGATCCCTGACTTCGCAGCAGGCATCCTACGTGCGCCCGACAGGTGGGAAACGTGCGCAGACTGTGGTTCACGTCTCACGGCAACCATGTCCCTCTCATCCCATTGAAAAGCAGAGGACGCAAGCCGGCCATCACCTTAACGTGGAGTAACGGTACCCGGGAGGTGTTCCGCTTTCTGACGCTCGGCCAGGGCATCCGCCGGACGGCCTTGCCTCTGGAGAGCCTCGGCAAGGAGCAGGTGCGCCTCCTTCAGGTCCGGCTCCGTTGCGATGGCATCGTTGAGTTGCAGCACCGCACCGGGCAGATCGCCCTTTGCAAGGAGAGCCCTGCCGCTTTGAAGAGCGAAGCTCGCACGTTGGCGGCTCATAGCCGTTCGGCTCAGGCCGGCGGCGGTCTTGCGCTCGGCCGCTGCCCCGTCCCGGTCGCCTTTGCTGGAGAGGATCGCCGCCAGCATGATATGGGGGCTGGGCTGATCCGGTTCAAGCGCAACGGCGTGGTAGAGCGCATCCGCTGCGGCGTCTAGTTTTCAGGAGTCGGCCTGCACCGAG
>CAXTGN010000142.1:2877-10476 GCA_964243455.1 uncultured Acidobacteriaceae bacterium | reverse complement strand
GTGGCTATGCTGTCGTCGCCATGATCGCCGGCGTCGGCATGCTCGCCTTCCGCGACCCTTACGGGATCCGGCCCCTGGTGATCGGCAGCCGCGTCCTGGAAGAGAAAAATGGGAAGAAGAAGGACTACATCATCGCCAGCGAGAGCGTCGCGCTCGGCGTAAACGACTTCCACCTGGACCGCGATATCGAGGCTGGCGAGGCCGTATTCATCGACATCCGGGGCAAGCTCTTCCATAAGAAGTCCAAGTCCGCCCAGCCCGTCGCGCCCTGCCTCTTCGAGTACGTCTACCTTGCCCGGCCCGATTCGGTCATCGATGGCATTTCCGTCTACCAGGCTCGCACCAACATGGGCATCAAGCTTGCCGAAAAGATCAAGCGCGAATGGAAGAACGTCCCGATCGACGTCGTTATCCCCATCCCTGAGACCAGTCGCACCGCCGCCCTCGAGATCGCTCAGCGCCTGAACAAGCCCTATCGCGAGGGCTTTATGAAAAACCGGTACATCGGCCGCACCTTCATCATGCCCGGCCAGGCCCAGCGCAAGCAGTCGATCCGTCGCAAACTGAGCCCAATCCCCCAGGAGTTCAAAGACCGCAACATCCTCCTCGTCGACGACTCCATCGTCCGCGGCAACACCATCCGCGAGATCATCGCCATGGCCCGCGAACTCGGCGCCAAGAAGGTCTACGTTGCCTCCACCGCCCCACCCGTCCGCTACCCCAACGTCTACGGCATCGACATGCCGGCCCGCTCGGAGCTCATTGCCTCAGGTCGCACCGTCCCTGAGCTCGCCCAAGAGATCGGCGCCGACTGTGTCATCTTCCAGGACCTCGCCGATCTCGAAGCCTCCGTCCGAGAGATTCGCCCAGACATCTGCAGCTTCGAAGCCTCCGTGTTCGACGGCAAATACGTCACCGGCGACATCACCCGCAAGTACCTCAACAGCCTCCAACGAGCTCGCAACGACGCGGCCAAGCAGACCGAAGAGGTTGCGAGCCATATTACGCGCAACCTGGCCGCACACCTCTAACAGGCTGCGGGTAGTTGATTTGAGGTAAGTTCGGGGTGGCCTTCGACTCGGCCGAGTCAGAGTGTCCGCCGCAAAACGAACTGTCCGCCTGATTGGGATCGGAAAGCGTTGAGAGTCAGACAGGTACCCGCTTAGGCGCTGGGGCGTTCTTGTGGAAGAATTGCGAGAACTTGCTCCAACCCTGACCCGGCCCTGTTCATGATTGATCTCCATACCGTGTACGTGATCGCGTTGGTGTCGCAAAGCACCTCCGCTCTGGTCTTATCCTTCCTTGCGTGGTCCGACCGCCGTGCCCGTTGGCTTGCTCCTCTGGCCATTGCCTGTGCTCTGCATGCCGCAGCGATCTATCTTATGCCGCTATGGAGAGATACCGGACGCTGGCTGCCTCAGGCGCTGAGCGCCGTAGTCCTGATCGTGATGTTTTACCTCATTCATCTTGGGTTGCAGGCACTCGTCTGCCCCTCCCAGCCTCGCTCGAACTCCGTTCACTTCGCCATTGTCGGGCTCATCGCGGTGGTCTCCGCGCTGGCGCCCTTTTACCGGCTTTGGGCCAGCCAGATCGCATGGACCGCTGCAATCTTCCTGATGGCATGGACTACACGCATGCTGTGGAGGACAAAGGCGCAGGGGCTGAGAGGTCCGCTTCGCGCCACGGCCCTTCTGTTGCTCGTGATTCTGGTGCAATTCGTGGTGAGGCTTCCGCTGGAGCCGCTGGCCCCGGCCTCGCCTCTGCTTTTGTTTCTGCGGAAAACCACCATGCTGCTCCTGACGACTATGGCGTTTGCCTTTCTGGCTCTGTATGTCGCGGAAAGCCGGCGAAGGCTGCATGAAGAAAGTCGCATGGACGCCCTGACTGGATTGCCTAACCGCCGTGCCATGGACGAGGCCGCCGCCGGGCAGATGAAGTTCGCCGCTCGCCATGGTAGGCCCTGTGCGCTGCTGTTGCTGGATCTCGATTCGTTCAAGAACCTGAACGACACCTGGGGCCATGACATGGGCGACAGGGCGCTGCTTGCAGCGGGTGGGCTGCTGCTCCGCACCGTACAACCGCTCAGCAATTGCCAGGTGGCGCGCATGGGCGGCGAGGAGTTCGCAATGTTGCTCGCAGATTTCAGTGGCGCCTCGGCCTACACATTCGCCGCACGCTTGTGTGCCGCAATGGCCGCGTTACGCGTTCGTACGGGCAACAAGGAAATCTCTTTTACGACTAGCATCGGTGTGAGCACCTGGCAAATCGGCGAGACTGACTGGACGGAGATGCTGCGGCGTGCCGACGTGGCGCTGTACCGGGCCAAAGATGAGGGACGGAACCGGGTTGTGCTCTGCACGGAGGCGTTTCGCACCGACCTCGGTGAAGAGACCGCCCCGGAAACCTTTCGCGCCTCAGGTCTGCAACATGGTTCTCAAGCCGCCCCGTCCCTGGACGTTGCCGCGACCTGCGCGAACGAGGGCGCGAAATAGAGTCCAGCACGGCACCGGTCCGCACATCTCTTTGAACATTGCACCGCGGCTCTTGCCCGGGGCCCCCAACAATCCTCAGCGCCTACGCGATACCCTGTTCACAGGGCAAGGCTAAGCGGTTCCTTGCACCCCAGTTCCCCCAAGGAGTCGTCATCCTGAGCGCAGCGAAGGTCCTCGCTATTCAGCAGGCCGAGCCCACCCATCCCGCAGTCACCCCATCCGGCGAAGTCCAGGTGCTCGCCGGCCCCTGCGCTCTCACAGGCTTCGAAGCAAGACGTCTCGTCGCACAAATCCAGCTGATCGACCCCGCCGTCATCTCCGTTGACGCTGCGTTCCTTTTCCTGCTGGAGCTTGACAAACAACGAGGGACGAACAACGAACAACGGCTTCGAGAACTGCTCGGCCCCACGTACAACCTCCCTGCAGGTCCCCGCCTCTGGATCACGCCGCGTACCGGCACGCAATCTTCCTGGTCGAGCAAAGCTACCGACATCCTCGGCAACACCGGGTTCACCTCCATCCGCCGACTCGAGCGCGCCCGAGTCGTCCGGATCGAGGGCGCGACCGACCTCCAGAAGCTTGCGCCGTTGCTCCACGACCGCATGACCGAGAGCGTCTTCCTCAACCCGGACGACCTCGCTCAGATCTTCGCGCCGCGCAGCCCAAAACCGCTCACTCATGTCGATATCCTCAGCCGGGGCACCACAGCCCTTAACGAGGCGAACCTCACCTTGGGTCTCTCACTCGCCCCGGACGAAGTCGACTACCTCATCCGCGAGTTCACCGGGCTCGGCCGCAATCCCACCGACGTCGAGCTCTATATGTTCGCGCAGGCCAACAGTGAGCACTGCCGCCACAAAATCTTCAACGCGCGCTGGACCGTGGATGGCGTGCCCGCCGAGCGCTCGTTGTTCGGCATGATCCGCAACACCTTTGAGTTCGCAAAGGACCCGGACGTGCTCTCGGCCTACCGCGACAATGCTGCGGTGATCCGTGGTGGCACAGGCAGCCGCTACTTCCCGGATTCAGTCAACGGTGAATACACAGGGCATCCCGAAGAGATCCACATCCTTTGCAAGGTAGAAACCCACAACCATCCCACAGCCATCTCTCCATGGTCCGGAGCCGCCACAGGCTCCGGCGGCGAGATTCGCGACGAGGGCGCCACAGGCCGGGGCGCAAAGCCAAAAGCCGGGCTGGCCGGCTTCACCGTCTCGAACCTCCACCTGCCGCAATCGCCCCAGCCCTGGGAGGATGCCTACGGCAAACCCAGCCACATCGCCAGCCCACTCGACATCATGACCGAGGGTCCGCTCGGCGCGGCCGCCTTCAATAACGAGTTCGGCCGCACCAACCTGTGCGGCTACTTCCGGACCTTCGAGCAGACCGGCCCTGACGGCACCCGCTTCGGCTACGGCAAGCCCATCATGCTCGCCGGTGGCCTCGGCAATAGATCAAACCCGGCTACGCCCTGATCTCCCTCGGCGGGCCGGCCATGCTTATCGGCCTTGGAGGCGGCGCCGCTTCGTCCCAGACCGGCGGCGAAACCCCCGACCAGCCCAGCCCCACGCACCAGCAGGACCTTGACTTTGCCAGCGTTCAGCGCGACAACGCCGAAATGGAACGCCGCGCCCAGGAGGTCATCGACCGCTGCTGGCAACGCGGCGAAGCCAACCCGATCGCCTTCATCCACGACGTGGGCGCCGGTGGGCTCTCGAACGCCTTCCCCGAACTCGTCAAAGATGGCGGCATGGGCGGCGCCTTCTCGCTGGACGCCATCCCCCGCGGAGAAGAAGGCCTCAGCCCTCTCGAAACCTGGTGCAACGAGGCCCAGGAGCGCTACGTCCTCGCCGTCGCCCCTTCGGACTTGCCGCTCTTCGAGGAACTCTGCGCGCGCGAACGCTGCCCCTTCGCTGTCATCGGCCACGCAACTCCCGAAAAGCAGCTCGTCCTGGCAAATACTGCGCTCCTCGGCCAACAAAGCGTCATTCCGAGCGAAGCCGAGGAACCCCTGTATTTACAAGGCAAGGGCCGAAGGCACGAGCCAGCCGCAGCGACCAACAACCAGCCCATCAATCTGCCGATGTCCCTTCTCTTCGGCAAACCGCCGAAAACCGAACGCCACTTCATCCACCAACCACTACCTACGGCGCCGCGCGATCTCACCGGCATCACGGTCGGCAGCGCCGTGGAACGCCTGCTCCGCCTCCCCACAATCGGTTCCAAAAACTTCCTCATCACCATCGGCGACCGCTCCGTCGGCGGCCTCGTCGTGCAGGACCAGATGGTCGGCCCCGGGCAGGTCCCCGTCGCCGACTGCGCCGTCACCCTGCGCTCCTTCGACTGCGCCGATGCTGCCGAACCCGCAGGCGAGGCCATGGCCGTCGGCGAACGTACACCGCTTGCCGTCATCAATGCACAGGCATCCGCCCGCATGGCCGTCGGCGAGGTCATCACCAACCTCGCCGGCACCGCTATCGAGCGCCTCTCTGACATCAAGCTCTCCGCCAACTGGATGGCCGCTGCCGGCCAAGGGCACGAAGACCAGAAGCTCTTCGACGCCGTTCACGCCGTCGGCATGGAGCTCTGCCCCGCCCTCGGGATCACCATCCCGGTCGGCAAAGACTCGCTCTCCATGAAGCTTCGCTGGCAAGCCGATGGCGAGCAAAAGGCCGTTACCTCGCCCCTGTCGCTCATTGTCTCCGGCTTCGCCCCCGTCCGCGACGTCCGCCGCACGCTCACCCCCGAGCTCAAGACCAGCGAACCCACCACGCTGCTGCTGATCGACCTCGCCGAGAACCGCAACCGGCTCGGCGGCTCCTGCCTCGCCCAGGTCTACAACCAGACCGGCGACGAAACCCCGGACACGCCCAGTCCTCCTATCCTTAAGTCCTTCTTCGCAGCCATCGCACAACTTAATCGCGATCGCAAGCTGCTTGCCTACCATGACCGCTCCGACGGCGGCCTCTTCGTCACGCTCGTCGAGATGGCTTTCGCCGGCCGCACCGGTCTCACTATCGACCTCGAACCCTGCCTCGCCGAAGATCCCCTGGGCTGCCTCTTCAGCGAAGAACTCGGCGCCGTCCTCCAGGTCCGCGCCTCGGATACTGACGATGTCATCGCCTTCCTGACCCAGGCCGGCGTCTCCGCGCGCACGGTCGGTCAGCCCGTACCCGGCAATGACATCGTCTTTCGAGCTGGCGACCGTGAGCTCTATCGCAACACCCGCACCACCTTGCACAAGATGTGGTCCGAGACCAGCTTCCACATCGCCAGTCTGCGCGACAACCCCGCCTCCGCCGCCGAAGAGTTCGCTCTCCTCGACGACCCCGACCGCCCCGGCCTCACCGTCCAGGTCCCTTTCGACCTCCTCGAACGCCCGTCTGCCCCGTTTCTCAACACCACCCGCCCCCGCGTCGCCATCCTCCGCGAACAGGGCGTCAACGGCCAGAACGAGATGGCCTACGCCTTCGACCGCGCCGGCTTCACCCCGGTCGACGTTCACATGAGCGACCTCCTCGCCGGCCGTCGCACCCTCGCCGAGTTCATCGGCCTGGCCGCCTGCGGTGGCTTCAGCTACGGCGACGTCCTCGGCGCAGGCTCCGGCTGGGCCAAAACCATCCTCTTCAACCAGGACCTCCGCGCTCAGTTCAGCACCTTCTTCGCCCGCCCCGAGACCTTCTCGCTGGGCATCTGCAACGGCTGCCAGATGATGGCGCAACTCGCCGAAATCATTCCCGGCGCTGACGGCTGGCCGCGCTTTGAGCGCAACCTCTCCACGCGCTTCGAAGCACGCCTCTGCATGACCGAGATCCCGGCCACCAACTCGCTCTTCCTTGAGGACATGGCCGGCGCTCGCATGCCCATCACCGTCGCCCATGGCGAAGGCCACGCCAGCATCGCCCCGCCCAACTCGCTGATTGCCCTGCGCTACATCGACACCTACGGCCGCCCCACGCAGACCTACCCGCTCAACCCCAGCGGCTCGCCGGACGGCACCGCCGGGGTAACCAGCGAGGACGGCCGCGCCCTCATCCTCATGCCCCACCCTGAGCGCATCTTCCTCGCCCTGCAAAACACCTGGACGCGCCGCCTCCCCGCCAGCCCCTGGCAGCGCCTCTTCGACAACGCCCGCGAGTGGGTCGGCTGACGCACGCAGCAGCTCGAAACGCACCGCAAATCATCGACCAGCCAGACAGAAAGCAACGACAGATGAAGCAGTCAACGCACACCCTTGAAGTCACCACGCGGGGCCAGGCCCTCTATGAATGCACGTCGTCGATTAACCATTGGGTCAGGCAGCAAGGGATGGAGACAGGCCTGCTCACAGTCTTCTGCCGGCACACCTCGGCTTCGCTCCTCATTCAGGAAAACGCCGACCCCACCGTGCGCGTCGACCTCACAGCCTTCTTCAACCGCATAGCCCCCGAACACGGCCCCTACCAACACGACTCCGAAGGCCCAGACGACATGCCCGCGCACCTGAAAACAGCCCTCACCCAGGTACAGCTATCGATCCCACTCGTAAATAGCAGACTGGCATTAGGAACCTGGCAGGGCATCTACCTCTTCGAACATCGCACCCGTCCCCACCGCCGCGAGATCGTTCTGCACCTAATTGGAGAGTGAGCGCGGCACAGCGGAACCGCGTCGAGAAACGTCTGACCAGCGGAACTGGGAAGCCCGCTATTCCAGGTGTGCTTCCCGGGCGGGCAAACGTGGGTAATTACAGTATGGAGCAATGGTCGAGTCAGTACCTCCCCACAAGCCAAGTCCACTCTATGGGGTTTTTAGTTCCTTAGCGGACCTCGGTGAGTGCCTTGGGCGATGATGCACTCACGAGATCCGCCGATTTCAGATGGCCGAGAAGCCGCCGTCAACGTTTAACTCCACCTCGTTCACGAAGCTCGAATCGTCTGAAGCAAAAAACAGCGCGACCGTCGCGATCTCCTCAGGTTGACCCATCGTTCCCCGCGGGATCAGCGACTCAAACATCTCCTTCGCCTCCTCCGTGAGGACCTCTTCCTGCATCGGTGTGGCAATCGGCCCCGGACCCAGCACGTTCACCCGGATCTTCCTGCCCTTCAATTCGTTGAGCCATGTGCGT
>CAXTGN010000142.1:0-2867 GCA_964243455.1 uncultured Acidobacteriaceae bacterium | reverse complement strand
GGAACGCAAGGCTGCCTTGCTCGCCGCATACACGCCAAAACCAGGAAAACCCTTCACCGAAGCAACGGAACCGGTCATGATGATCGATCCGCCATCGTTGAACATCGGCAATGCCTTTTGCACCGTAAACAGCGTGCCGCGCGTATTCAGGTCGAAGGTGGCGTCGAAGTGCGCCTCGGTAACCTCGCCCAGTGGTAAGGCCTCGCCCCTGCCGGCGCTCGCGAACAGGACGTCAAATCTTGCCCTTTTCCCGCTTGACCGCTTCGAACAGCCGGTCCAGGTCGTCGAGATCGGCCGCGTCACCGCGCACGCCGGTCACGTTCCGGCCGATCACCCTCACAGCCTCATCGAGCTGCTCCTGCCTCCGGCCCGTGATGAAAACGTAGGCACCCTCTTCAACGAACAAGCTTGGCACTCGCCAGCGCCAGGCCGCTCGATCCACCCGTAACGACTGCAATCTTACCTTCTAGCTTTCCCATACTTACTCCCTTCGGTCGATGTGTAACATCAGTACCGAAGAGTAGAGTTCTTTGACAGTGGACGAGAACTGCTCACGAGTCCTCATTTTTGTCCGTTCGTCCAGAAATGGGAGGCTGAGTTGGACCCGATAACCGACATCTTCAGAACGATGCACGTAACCGCCTTCAACGCGACACCCCGGACACCCACGGTGTCTAATCAGACGAGATGAAGCTCTCGAACGTCGCCGCCTGCCTGCTCGCCGCTGCCCTGCCCGCGGCCTTACACGCCGACAACGCCCGCTTTGACCTCGCCGGCCCCAAAGTTCAGGTGCGTGTCACACGGGGCGATAAGACATTGCCCATCGCGCAGGTGCCTAACCTCCAGCCCGGCGACAAGCTCTGGGTCAAAGCCGACCTCCCCGATGATCAAAAGAATCACCTCCTGCTCATCGTCGCCTTCCTCCGCGGCACCACCAACGAGCCACCCGACAACTGGTTCACCGAGATCGACACCTGGGACAAGAAGCACACCGACGAGGGGACTACCGTCATCGTTCCGCCGGACGCGCAGCAGGCAATCCTGTTCATCGCGCCCGAGACGGGCGGTGACTTCAAAACGCTGCGCTCCGCCGTGAAGGGTCGCCCCGGCACCTTTATTCGTGCCGATGCCGACCTAAACGAAGCGTCTTTCGAGCAAGGGCGCATCGAGCATTACCTCGAGGCCATGAAACAGGTCGGGGGCGATGACCCCAAGGCCATTCAGGATCACTCCGCAAAGCTCGCTTCCACCCTCGCGCTCAAGCCCAACGCCGATTGCTTCAAGCAGCCCGTCGAAGCGCAGGTCAACTGCCTCACCCAGTCCAGCGCTCCCGTGCTCATGGACGACGGTCACGGCCAAAGCATCGCGGCCTCTTTCTCCACCGGGCCCTCGTCCGACTTCATCAACGCCGCCTCCGCGACCGGTGCTGCCGGCGGCGGAGTCTACTCGGCCTACGTGGGCGCGGTCGTCGATCTCGTCCATCTGGTCAGCACGCTGCATACCGCCAAATATCAGTACATCCCCGGGCTGAGCTTCCCAAAGGAATCCACGCTCAATCTCAAGCTCAACGCCCCCGTGTCCTTTCTCGACCCGAAATCGGTGATCGTGATCGGCCTGCCCGCCATTCAGAAGGCGTCGCTTCCCCCGCTGCGCGCGCACGATCCCAACCAGGTGGCCTGTCTTCTACAGCCGCGCATGGCCCTCCAGTTCGAAGGTGCTCCGCTGGTGTTCTCGACAAACTTTGCCCACGATCTCGTGCTGCACCTGAACCGGACCGACGGGACCCAGGACATTCCTCTCACCCCCAACGCCTTCGAAGGCGGCTTGATTGTCGCGAAAGGGGACCCGCGCAAGCCCCTTGCCGCATCCGGTCCCGACCAGCAGAAAACGCCTACGCAAAGCGTCAACCCCAGCCAACGCGAAGCACCAGCGCAAAGCGCCAGTACCGATCTCACCGTTACCGGCACGGTGCACGGCTTCTGGGGCTTCGATCCCTTCGATGGCCCGACGCTCACCCTGCAGCAGATCGACGGCAAGAACTGGAAGATCATCGGCGACACCCAGCTTCTCGCCGGACAGGATAATCACCTCAACCTCAAAGGCGACGGCACCGCCTGTATCCAGCACATCGCTCTCACGGCAACCAAGGACAAAGATGTAGACGTCAGTTTCAAGCCCGCTGCCGGAGACGTTGCCAGGGACGTTCTCGACCTGGACGTCCCGCTCAAGAAGGTCGAACCCGGGGGCTATACCCTGGCCATCCAGCAGTACGGGGACAAGGACCTCGATAAGGTCAGCCTCACTGCCTATAACGGAGACATTCACTTCGATGCGCTCAAAATCCACGAGGGAGACAACCGGGCCACGCTCGATGGTCACGGCCTGAGCAACGTCGCCGCAGTCGGGATCGCCAACCAGACCTTTACTCCCTCGGGTGACGACAACAACGACACGCAGCTCACCCTGCAAGCCAGCTATGGTGCCTCGCCAAACGACGGCTCGGACGCCACCGTCAAGCTGAAAGACGGGCGCACGATGACCGTGAAGGTCTCGACCGAGGCAGCGCGTCCCACGCTGAATTTGGTGTCCTTCAATGTCACGCCCTCCCAGGCAGGAGGCGCGCTTCCAGTCAACCTCACCGGCAAGGATGAAATTCCGCTCAACGGCAAGCTGAGCTTCGTTGTGCAGACGAAGGCCGCCTTTCCTCGGGACCAAAAGGTCGAAATTGCCACAGCCGACGGGGCCGTGCATACCACGCTGTCGCTGGCCGACAACGACCTCATCCTCCAGGATCAGCACACCGCCATCGCTTCGCTGGACCCCCTCAAGGCCTTCGGCCAGTCCGCCTTTGGCAAACTGCAGATGCG
>CAXTGN010000141.1:0-10484 GCA_964243455.1 uncultured Acidobacteriaceae bacterium | reverse complement strand
ACATCTTACGGCGGCAGTGACGACGCGGGACCGGTGCCCGGGGTCATGAGGAAGGGCTTCTGTATCATCTCCGGGAGAATGGCTATCCGGAGGCAGTGCATGAGCGTGAGTCGGCGGCGATTTCTGGTGGGGGCTGGCGCGGCGTCCTTAAGCACGGGGACTTTGGCGGACTACGCCTTGGCCGCGGAGAACGTGAGCGCGACGGACGGCGAGCGCATGCGCTCCCTGGCCGCCTTCACCGCGGAAACGCTTAGCACAGACCATCCCATGGCCTTCGGCGCGGACATTGTGAACACGGCGACCGGCGAGCGGCTGATGCGTGCGGTCAACCGCGTCGGCCCCGACCACGACCCCAGCGCCCATGCCGAAACCCTCACCATTCGGCTGGCCTGTACCAAACTGGGTTCCGGGTCGCTGAAGGGATACACGCTGTACACCACGTGCGAGCCGTGCGCCATGTGCATGGCCTGCGCTCTCTGGTCGGGCCTGGACCGCCTGGTCTTCGGCGCGACCATCGCCGACGCGGGCCGCTTCGTCTCGCAAATTACCATCCCCGCCAAAGAGGTGGCGCGGCGGACCGACCTGCATTGCGTGGTCGATGGGCCGGTCGAGCGCGAGGTCTGCGTGAAACTCTTCACCGATCCCCGCATGCAAAAGGCCTTTGCCATGTGGAAGAAGGGGTAAGCGCCCGCTGAGCTTATGCAAGCCGCTGCTCTATCCTTAGGACATGGCGCGAATGCGGCGGATCCTGGCGAGACGGGAAGCGGATCTGGTGCAGATCGGCACCGGCGCTGCCCCGGAAAAACCCGGACCCCCCGCAGAGATGATCTTTGGCGAGTGGTACCCCGCAGCGCGCACCGGAGGGCTGCGCGCCAAAGACACCCTCTTGACCACCCTGCTGGGCATCCCCATGCTGCTGGGGCGGAAGAGCAATGGCACGTTGTTTGCCCTGCGCGATCTCTGCCCACATCGCGGCATTCCCCTCTCCGCCGGCTGGTTCGACGGCGAGACCGTCATGTGCAAATACCACGGCTGGCGATTTGAACCCTGTTCCGGCCGTTGCGCAGAAATCCCGTCGCTGACCTCGCACGACGGCCTCCAGCCGAGCAAAATTTACGCCAACGCCTTCCCTGTGCGCGAAGGGGACGGCTACGCCTGGGTCTACGTGCCGGCCGCGGGCGCAGGTCGTGTGACCGATGAGAGCACATTGCCTCCGGTACCGGAGCTGCCGAAGTTCTCGGGGCGTTTTCGGTCCGCGCACCTCTCGGCGGACCTGCCCTGCAACGTGGATCACGGCATCATCGGCCTCATGGACCCGGCGCACGGCCCATTTGTGCACCAGGCCTGGTGGTGGCGGTCGGCGGCCAGCATCCACGAAAAGACCAAGCGCTTCGAACCCATCCCCGATGGCTTCCGCATGAGCCCGCACGCGCCGAGCTCGAACTCGGCTCCCTACAAGCTGCTGGGCGAACCGGTGACCACGATCGACTTCGTGCTGCCGAACCGCCGTTACGAAACCATCGTGGCCACCAAAGATGGTAAGCAGCGCTGGTTTTCCTCGCTGACCACGGTCACGCCCGTGACACCCTCGACCTGCCGCATCGACGTGATCGCTGCCTGGAACATCGGCTACTTTGTCCCGTTCGTGACGCCGCTGGTGAAGTTCTTCGGCGCGCGGTTTGTGGCGCAGGACCAGGCGACGATGGTCGAGCAGGCGCGCGGCCTGCGATCCAACCCGGGGCTGATGCTGATTGACGACGCCGACAAGCCGGCGAAATGGTACTTCGCGCTCAAGCAACGACGGCTGACTGGGAAAGGGGAGCACCCCCTGGCCGCCGGCCCCACCAGTCTGCACTGGCGGAGCTAGGGGCTCTCAGGCCCAGTTGTTACAAGTGCAAGAAACCCTGTTACGAATGCAGAATTTACGTCAAAACCGACATCGGCGTGCAGGATGCACGATCTACACGAAAAAGGCTGTTATCGAAGCCCTTCTTGCAGCTTTTCGCGCGCCTCTTCGATGGCTTGGCGCAGCAGCGCGGGTCCCCCTTCGACGATGCGGCCGTGCCCGCTGGCATACCGCCGGATCTCCGTCCCGAGCGTGTCCAGAAGCTTCTGGGCGCTGTGTAAAGCCAATGGTTTGTTCCATGTAGCAACCCCGGGCAGCGGGAAAAACCACGGTCCAAACCCGACAACATGGACATCCCCGCCCATCGTCACCAGAGCGTCGCCGGCGTAAAGCGTCCCGTCCCGCTCATCGAAAAAACTAGCATGCCCAGGCGTATGCCCCGGCGTCGTCAGCACGCGGAGGGAGCCGAACAGTTCGGCGTCAGAGAGCAAATGTGTGGGTGCGATGCGGACGCCGGGGAGGTTGCCTTTGATCTTGCCTTGCGGCTCGCCGGGTTCGAGCGACTTGTCGGGTGGTTTCTGTAGGAGCCGGGCATCGCGCGTGGAGATCGCGACGTCCACTTTGCCCAGGTCGCGCGCCAGTTCGTCCACCGACCCCACGTGATCGCCGTGCGCGTGAGTGAGTAGAATGCGCGCGATGGGTTCGGAACGGATGGAGCGAGCTGCAGAGATGATCTGCTTCGCGGCGCCCATGATCGTGGTATCGACCAGGGTGTAGCTATCCGATTCGCGAACAAGATAGCAGTTCATCAGACCCAAACGGGTAAGCTGGTGGGCATGCGCGCCGAGGGGAGCGACCTTCATTCGGGTGCCTAGTCTCCTTCAGGTTCGGGGGTTGGATGCAGCAGACGGGCGGTTTGCTCCTTTATAGGACAAAACACACCTGAAGGTGACGCCCGTGTTCATGGTTTCCGTTGGCTGGCAGGACTACACTGGAACCATGCACGCGCACGCGAAGCCGAATGCGGCGATTGAGCGCATCCTGAAGTGCTCGCTGCTGCTCACCTTTTTGTACATCCTGGCGACGTTTGTCTTCGGCATGCGGGCGCACTCGCTGGCGCTGATTTCTGAGGCCGGCCATAATGTGTCGGATTTCGCAGCCCTGGGGTTGAGCTTCGTTGCGGTCTGGCTGCAAGGCAGGCCAGCTACGGACACCCGGACCTTTGGGTACCAGCGCGCGGGCGTGCTCGCGGGTTTCGTGAACGCCCTCAGTCTGCTGGTGCTCGCGCTGTGGATTGCCGGCGATGCCGTGCTCCGCTTTCTCCATCCGGTGACGGTCGAACCCCTGCTGATGATGAAGGTGGCCGCTGCGGGCGTGGTGATGAATGGCCTGATCGCGGCGTTGCTGTGGCGTTTTTCGGGCGATGTGAACATCCGCAGCGTCTTTGTGCACATGCTGGGTGACACGATCTCAACGGCCGCGGTCATCGTCGGCGGTCTGCTGATCGCTGTGACGCACCAGCAGTGGATAGACCCGCTGCTGAGCTTTGTGATCGCGGCCATGATTCTTTGGAGCTCATGGGGCATTGTGCGTGAGACGCTTCACATTCTGCTCGAAGGCACGCCGAAGACGGTGAACATGGATGCGCTCCGCACGGCGATGCGCCGCGTTCCGGGTGTGGTGGATGTGCATGACCTCCACATCTGGAGCCTGACGTCGCAGAGTCATGCGATGGCCTGTCATGTGCAGGTGAGCGAGATGACGGTGAGCGAAACGGAGTCGCTGCTCGGCCGGATGAACCACGAGGTGAAGGATCACTTCGGCATCCAGCACACGACGATTCAGCTTGAGGTTACGGGATGCGAGACGGTGGATGGCTGCTGCTCACCGCCGAAGCCTGAGGTGATCGACGGGCACTCGCACCATCATCATGGGCCGGGCGGACACACGCACGACCATGCACACGCGCACTAACGGGGTCGCCGGGCTTAGTTTGCCGACGGCAGTTCGCCGTTATCGATAACCAGGGTGTCTACGGGGCATTTGGTGGGGACAAGCTTGAGGCCTAGCTGCTCCTGAATGGCCGTAAAGATGGGCGGATGAGCTTCGGTTCCGGCCGCCGTGGCGTTGCTGGCGGATGGAGCCTCCTGTTCCGGCGTGAAGTCCAGGGTGAAGTCGTATCTGCCGGTCAGGCCTGTTCTGTTGATCACCGTGCGCTGGACGGTATAGCCCAGCATCTCGGCGAAGGGCGCGATACGATAGCTCTTCATTTCCATGTGTCCGTCGTTCATCGACATGGTGCCGTTGTCCCTCTCGTCGTCACCGGGCTCCGCATCCGGGTCGGGGGGTGGGGGAGGGGCGACCTGGAGCTTTGGCCCGGATTTTGCGACCACGAGATCGTAGACAGGCAGCGTCTTTGCCTCGATGTGAGCCTTGATGTTGAAGCGATCCTCCAGAAGGGCGCGAAGCAGACTACGTTGCTGCGCGTCGGTGAGCTTGACCGGGGTACCGCTGTCCTGGGGCAGCACCTTGGCCTCGATATCCCAGCCCTTGACCGTGATCCAGGCAGGGCCGCCGGTGATCAGGTCCTGCTTCACCCTGTAGGCACTCCCAAGGAGTGAGTCCAGATGCATGTTGCTCATGCTGATGCCGTTGGGCTTTGTCTGCCAGCTGCTGTTGCCATCCCCTTCCTTGTGTTCCCGGATGGAGGCCACATCGAAGCTGATGTAGGTTGGGCCAGGAGCACTGGGTTTGCCGGTGTCGCTGTGTTCGGGCGGTGGAGGCAGTCCCTGGCCATGCAATCTCGGCACTGATGGCGATACCAGAGTCATGACGAGTGTGAGTGTGAGCTGCCGCGACAACGTTTGCATGAAGATCGTCCCTACGAGAGTATTACCGCCGGATGGGCAATAAGGTTCAGCGTTCTGATCCTTTTCTCGAAGATCCCCATGAGCACGCGAAGGCAATCCTCGGTTCGAAGCATCATGTACCAACGAGATGTAGGGGAAAGTGCCGCCGGAACTGCACATGAACCTTCAGGACGGCCATGGCGAAGTCGATCTGCTGCCTGAACCCAAGGGTACCGAAGCTTTGCGGACTCCGCGGGGTCCCAAGGATACGGAACTCCTCGAGGGATCAGCGTGCATAGGGCTTTGCAAGTTTGAAGGCCCGCCCCGGTCTTTGATAAGGCCCACCCCCGTAGCTGTTGATGGAAAGACTGCTGACACTCAACGTCACTGCGGACCCCTGGTGCGTTCTGCGGCCCGCGTCGGGTTACGTTGTGGATGAAGAATGGAAAGAGATGAGCCCAGGGTGCCGTGCGTGCGGAGCACCTCTCGCCACCCTCGCGTTCCTGAGCGGTTTGCAATAGGGAAATAAGTTGTGAGCGAGCTTAACAGCGGATTTTCGCTTCGCATAGTGTTTCGCCGAAATCTTGTAATCACTTTGGTGCACCCGGATCAGAAACAAGTTCTGCTTGCGATCGGTGAGCACACAGGCCGTAGAGACGAGTGACGCGGAAGGGGCTGAGCGTAATGCACGCGGCGCTGACCCTTGGAGGCAGTAATGGAATCAGGGCGGAACAGCACTATGCGATTGCTATGGAGTTTGCCGACGCTGAACGTTCTTGCTGTAACGGCCATGGCTCAGGGGAACCAGGGTTCCATTCGCGGCACCATCAGCGATCCCACCGGGGCTGCAGTCGCCGATGCCCAGGTGTCCGTGGTGAGCGAAGCAACCGGCGTGGCAAAGGTTTTGCAGACGAACGGGGCAGGTTTTTACAGCGCCGATGCCCTTGTTCCCGGAGCGTATACCGTGCGCGTGGTGAAAGGGGGATTTGCGCAGACGACGGTGCAACATGTGTCGGTGGGTCCGGGGCAGACGCGTGAATCGAGCCTGAGTCTGAAAGTAGGCGCCGACACGCAGCAGGTGGAGGTGACGGCGGATCAGATCGCCGTAGAAACACAGGACTCCGGCTCGGGAGGTACGATTACGTCCAAGCAGGTGGAAAACCTGATGCTGAACGGCCGCAATTCCAGTCCATGGGCCAGTTAACTCCAGGGGTCAGCAGTACGGCCGGCAACAACCAGCAGACCGCGGGCGGACTGACGGGCGGCACGACCCTGATCGTCAATGGGGCTTCAATTGAGTACTCGGTGTACACGCTGGATGGTGTGTACAACATGAACACCGGCAATCTCGCGAACATCAACGTGTTGCCGATTGTGAATTCGATAGACGAGTTCCGCATTTTGAAAGACAACTACAGCGCGTGCTATGGCCTGGCGGATCGGGACAAGTGGTTGTGCAAACGAAGTCGGGCAGCAACACCTTCCAAGGCAGCGCATGGGACTACTTCCGCAACGATGCGCTGGATGCGAACCCCTATTTTGCGACGGTGAAGACGAAGCTTCGTCAGAACATCTTCGGCTACTCGCTGTGCGGACCGATCACCATTCCGCACCTGTACAACAGCGACCGGTCGCACAAGAGCTTCTTTTTCGCTTCCAACGAGTGGCGCCGGATCACGACGGGATCGACCGCACAGGGACTGGTGTTTACGGCGGCTCAGCGCGCGGGCGACCTGACGAACACAACGCCGCTGGCCTTCAAGGATGCCCTTGGCCCGGCGCAGCTGGCGGCGCGTGGAGCAACAAACTGCATCACCGGACCGAACACGATCAATCCGGCCTGCATCGATCCCAACTCGATTGCGCTGTTGAATGCGCTTGGGTCCCTGCCGAACAATCCGGGGAGCTCGTTGAACTACATCAACCAGGAGTCGCAGACTCTGGGTCAGGACAGTCACAACTACCGCATCGACCAGTTACCTGACCCAAAATGAGGTTCTGACGGGGCGCGTCAGCTATGAGCAGGGAAAGAGCGGCATTCCGTATAACTCCTTCGGCGGTTACATCTTTGCATCCACCCCGACGACCTACTATACGACCGGTTTGAAGATGATGGTCCGGCTCAGTTCTACCCTGACGCCGCGGCTGATTAATACGGCGACAGTAGCTGAGACCTATGACAAGCCGCGGATCACGACGAGCAACTACCAACTGCCTGCCGGTGCCGTGATCAACGAGGCCTTCCCGGATGCCAACACCCTGAACAAGGCGCCTTCCATCGGTTTCAGTGGGGATACAGCGGTTTCGGTGCAGGGACGCCGCCTATCCACGCTCTGACGGAGAAGGCATTCTGCAGGATTGACGTCAGCTGGTCCAAGGGATCGCATGTTCTGCAGTTTGGAGCGCTGTACATCGCGGGCGTCAAGAATCAGAATGTGTTCACGCAGTCCGGTGGATCGTACTCTTTCAGCGGGACCCGCACGGGGGACCCTGTGGCCGATTACCTGCTGGGTCTGGACACTTCGTATCATCCGGACAGTGGGCAGCGAAGCGGATCCTTCCACTACCGGCAGGGCGAGGTGTATGCGCAGAACGACTGGCGTGCGTCCCGCAAGCTGACGATCAATGCTGGTCTGCGCTGGGTGTCCTTTCTCTGAACACGAACTCTGGCGACCAGGTGTCGTCGTTTATGCCTCGCAGTACAACGCTGCGCAGGCCCCGGTGGTGACGGCGGGCGGTGGCTTTGTCACAGACGCGAATGGTGTGCCTTTGAACTCAGCGGGCACGGCAGCGAACCTAAGCACGGCTCTGGTGTTTGCCGGGCAGAACGGCGTTCCCGATGGGTTCTTCGACGCCAAGCTGAAGAACTTCGCTCCGCGTGTGGGATTTGCATATGACCCCACAGGCGATGGCAAGACGTCGATCCGTGCGGGTTATGGCATAGGCTACTCACGGCTGGCGGTTGAAGCCATCTACAACGCCTTTGGCCAGAATTCGATGGCGCTTTTCCTTTGGGGAAAGCAACGATGATCCTGTTTTGCAGTCCAGCCAGGATGGTGTGACGTTCACGGAGGTGGCGCGACTGCCGACGGCCGGTGCGGCGCAGCATACGCTGGACTTTGCGCCGGTGACGGCCTTCCATGGCAGTAACGAGTCGGCGCGGATTCCTACGTTCGTTTGAATTCGTAGGAGGCGGAGTCGCGCTTGCAAGGAGCCTGGGCGCGACAGTGTCTCCGACAACAGTTTGCATCGCCCGACGCGCACATTCACCTGTTCGACCCGACGCGACCCGGGGGCGTACTGTGGCCCACGCCCGAGAACCGCGTGCGGTACCGTCCCGCTTTGCCGGTCCGGTACCGCGCCCTAGCGAGACCGCTGGGTGTCTGTGCAGCGATTGCTATTGAGTGCAGTCCGCTTCGGACAGATAACGACTGGCTGCTTCGCACGGCAACGTCCGACGAACTCATCGTTGGCGTGATCGGCGACCTGGACCGTGCATCGGAAAGCTTTACGGCAGACCTCGCCCGACTTGCGGGCAATCCGCTTTTCCTCGGCATCCGATCCGGCAACTTGTGGAAACGAGATTTGCATGCCTCGTTGGCGAACCCGCGAGTGCTGGAGAACCTGCATGATCTGGCGCGTCGGGATCTTGTATTTGAGAGCGCGATCCCTGACCCGAGCTTGTGGCGGACCTCCTAACGATTGCAAGGACCATGCCTCAGTTGCGGATGGTCATCGACCATCTGCCCCAGGCAGTGCCCTCACAGGATGAACGGTTAAGGCGAGCGTACCTCGACACGCTCACGGAATTGAGTCGATGTCCGCATGTGTATGTGGAGGGTTTCAGAGATTCTACGGCTTGTTACCGGCAGGTTTCGCGCAGCGTGGACGCGTATCGGCCATGGCTGGACAAGTTGTGGGACCTGTTCGGTGAGGACCGGATCTTCTTCGGCAGCGATTGGCCCAACAGCGATGCCGTGTCGCCTTTGCGAGACGTTTTCCATGTGGCACATGCTTACTTCGACAGTAAGGGTCCGGCGGCGGCAGACAAGTACTTCACACGGAACTCGGCTACGATCTATCGTTGGCATCCACGGAACCCGGAGCAACGGGCAGTGCGCTACGGTGCAACCGGGGCCACTGCGCACAGGGAGAAAAAATGAAAGACAAGCAATGCACAGCGAGTCGCAGCTCGGCTTTTTTCCGGAGACTGCTTGCTCTGATGCTTGTGGTTGGCGGGATGCGAGCTGCAGCCTTACCGATCGGCTTGCGTGTTGATGCCCGCACAAATCCGCTCGGCATCGACACACCGTCTCCTGCACTTTCCTGGCGCAGCGACAGCATGGTGAAGAACTGGAAGCAGGCCGCGTACCAGGTTGAAGTCGCCAGTTCGTCAACCCTGCTTGCGGCCAATACGCCGGACGTCTGGAATAGTGGACGTGTTTTGTCCGACGAGTCCGTGGGAATTCCATATAAGGGGCCAGCGCTTGCCGCCTCGAAGCGGTACTTCTGGACGGTGCGCACCTGGAATCAGCAGGGGATTGAGGAGGTGTCCACAGAGACAGCCTGGTGGGAGACCGGACTGCTTGGCGCCGACGCCTGGAAGGCACGCTGGATCAGCTATGCGGACCCAACCGAAGCGCACGCGCTGGAGCAGACACGCTGGCTGTGGCTGCCGGGCGGGGACGCACACCATGTGAAGTGTCGCCAGACCGCGGACTTCCATTATGTGTTGCACCTGGAGGCGAGACCGGAATTCGCCGTTCTGCACTGCCTGACGGGAGGCAACTTTACGGCAGAGGTGAATGGCGTTCAGACAGGGCGCAAGGAGGAGTGGGGTGCCTTCGATCGCGAGGATGTGCGCGGTCAGCTGCATGCCGGGTCTGGTGCGGCGGGTGATAACGATCTCGTGATCCGGACGACGGCGCGCGGCGCAGAAGCCCCCGCGACAGTTGCGAACGCGTTGGCAGCCGTTCTCGAAGTGCGCGATGCACAGGGCCACACTCGACAGATTGTGACGGACAACACATGGACCAGCCGGCCGAGCCCCGAGGCACCCTGGCAGCCAGCCCAGGTGGTGGGGCCCTTGTCGGAGCTGCGGGTCAACGTTGGATCCGACCGGCAGGAGATGGAAGCGGCTCCGGATCGGCTCTCGACAGAAGTGTCCCTGCTGCGCAAGACCTTTGGGCTTCATGGAGGCGTTCGGTCGGCGCGCCTGTACATCACGGCCATGGGCAGCTATCGCGCGTTCTTAAATGGCAACCGCATCGGCAAAAGTGAGCTGGTTCCCGGCTTCACGGATTTTCGAAAGCGCGTGCTGTATCAAACGTATGACGTGACCTCGCAGGTGAAGACGGGACAAAATGCTCTCGCTGTGAAGCTGGGTGGTGGCTGGCATGGAAGCCCGCTGCTCTGGGCGGGTGTACGTGAGTTTCCTGGCCCTGACATGCTGCGCGCCCAGATGGTGATTTCTCTAGAGGATGGATCCGAGCAGATCCACTCGGACAAGAGCTGGCAGGGCTCCAGAGACGCAACGGATTCTGCGGAGATCTATGGCGGGGAGAGCTACGATGCGCGCCTCGCGCAGGTAGGGTGGGACACTGCAAGGTTCGTGCCAAAGTCCGGCTGGTCCCCTGTGCAGGAAGGCTCTCTCCCAGAGGACGTTCTGGTCAGCGCACAACCTGACCTCCCGCCTCACATGACGCAGACGGTGAAACCAGTGTCCGTGCGGCCGATCGATGCGGTTGGAGTAGACCCTGGTGCGAAGCTCTTCGACATGGGACAAAATA
>CAXTGN010000140.1:0-10520 GCA_964243455.1 uncultured Acidobacteriaceae bacterium | reverse complement strand
AGCCGGACATGCCTGCAAGCGCCATAGCAAGCGGGTGCATCGACTTCGTCCTCCCGCCAGAGGAGATTGCCGCTCAGATCGTCAGGATCATGCAGCGACAGAACTGATGATGAGCGATGCTCCTTGGCCCTGGCGATGACGGGACGATGCTGATCGAGTTATCCGATCATGCCAAGGTTCTCTCCCCGCCTCCCATGACGATGGGTGAAAAGGCAAAACGTCGCACCAGCGAGTGATGAGCGCGCTGCCAATAGTACATTGCGTGCTTTCTAAGCAGGCTTCCTCGGCCCATCGCACGAATGGTAATGTCGGGTCGTCTTTGACGTAAGCTGGATGGTTGTCATGCCGGGTCGGTCTCCTTTGGTTGCGACGGCTGAGCAGAAGGCGGCATTGCAGGAGCTGTCGCGGTCCGACGTGCGCGGCGAGGCCGACCGGGCGCGCGCGATCCTGCTGACCTTGCAGGGCTGGACGAGTCTGGAGCTGGCCGAGGCGTTCGGCGTCACGCCGGAGGCGGTGCGGCACTGGCGCGGGTGGTTCAGCGAGCGCGGCGTGGACGCGCTGCGGTCCACCCTGGCGTCGGGTCCGTCTCCGGCCAAGGGCGAGCGCGCGCTTGCGGTGGCAAGCCTGCTGCTGCGCCAGCCCGTCGAGGACCGGACCAACTGGACGCTGCCGCGCCTGCGCGCCGAGGTCGAACGCAGACGTTCGCCCGTGATCGAGCGGCAGACGGGTGCAAGCATCTCGGCAGGGCGCTTGAGCGTGCTGTTGAAAAAGGGAGCTTCGGATGGCGCCGGCCCCGGCACACGCTGACCGGGCGACAGGACCGGGATGCCGTCGAGCGCATGGGCGTGCGGCTGCGGCTGCGCCAGGCCCAGGCCGACGCGGGCGACATCGTGCTGCTGTATGGCGATGAGAGCGAGGCGCTGACCCACCCCTACCTCGCCCATGCCTGGGCGGAGAAGGGGGCCGAGCTGCGGGTGCAGGCGCCGGGGCAGTCGCGCAAGGTGGCCCTGATGGGCGCGCTCGACGCAGGCACGGGCGAACTGGTCGTCAGCACGTCGCCGACCAAGACCAGCGCCGACGTGATCCGGCTGCTGCGCCGCCTGGACTGGCGGTATGGCCCGAAGCCCGGCTGCGACCGCCTGCCCGTGGTGCTGGTGTGGGACAACGGACCCGTCCACACCAGCCGGGCCACCCGGGCGGCGCTGGCCGAGCGGCCCTGGATCACCGTCGAGTGGCTGCCGCGCTATGCCCCTGAGCTGAACCGCATCGAACGGAGCTGGCGCGACCTCAAGCGCCACCACCTGGCCCACCGCACGTTCAAGGACGCCAGCAACCTGGACACCGGCATTCGGGATGCGGTCAAACAGCTCAACACAGAACGCCAAACGCCGCATCCGTGCGACAAGCTAAATAAGGCTGCTTAGGTTCCAGTGCTTGAACAAACCCTGACTAATCAGAACTATTTAGGTGCCGCGACTTAGGAACCATGAGGACGCATGCGGCACCCGAGCCGGCTGTGAAGGTAAAGCTGGCCCAGCCAAGGGTCATCATATCCGCAGCAAAAATTAACAAAACTCAACATAACACTTTATTAACTGGCTATAACGGCAGATTAGGCCGGTAACTCGGGATAGGCCGGCTGATGCCGATAGCTATAAAGCCTGACGTGCCGGGGCAGAGCTCATTCGGGGAGCCGCCCGGCCAAGTCTCAGGATGAAAGACGATCCAGGATGAACACGCCAGAGAGTGCAACGACCGCGCCGCAGCACGGGCTTCGCGTTTTGGTCATTGAGGACGACGAGCCGGTCGCTCGCACGTTCGTGCGCGGGATCGAGCGGGCCGGCATGCAGGCAGCCTGGGCCGGCACGGGCGCACTCGGCGTGACGCTGAAGGACAGCTTCAGGCCGCACGTTGTGCTGATGGACCTCACGCTGCCCGACATGAGCGGCCTGGCCCTGATCAGCCGCTTTGCGGGGCAACGGGACTGCGGGGTAGTCGTAACCTCCGGCAGCGGAGATGAAGCGGACCGGGTCGTCGGCCTCGAACTCGGCGCAGACGACTACATCGCCAACCCGACGAGCATGCGCGAGATGATCGCCCGCATCTACGCCGTGCACCGGCGCGTCAGCCTGCCCAAGCCGCCCAACAAGCAGGAAGCCTCTGTTCCAGTGCCGAAAAGCTTCCAGGTCGGGTCCATTTGCATCGATGCGCGCCGACGCATGGTCCACACCCGGGACGGACGTCGCCTTGCCCTGACCTCGGCCCAGTTCGTCGCGTTGGAAGCGCTGGCCAGCGCGGCAGGAGCTGTCGTCACACGGGACACGCTGTCCGAGATGGCACTGCGGCGGCCCTGGCGTGCCGACGACCGGACCGTGGACCAGCTCATCTTCAACCTCCGTCAGAAACTACCCCCAGATGAGGATGGCGACACACTGATCCAAAGCGTCCGGGGGCTCGGATACTGGTTGCGGGCCTCCAAGGACCCTGCACTGCCCCGGGTTCAAGATGCGCTGGCCGTGTAGCATGACAGCTCTCTACGGCCGGGGGCAGCTGGACGCGCAAGTCGTTCACCAGCTTGAAGCCTCCCGTCGCCGTCATCCGACAGCACAGCGTTGCCCGCACGTTGGCGACACTCTCCGGCACTGATGGGCCGATTCCAAAGTCCTAGCCTCTAACTGCCACCGCCTCGGCAAAAGCTTTGACACGCCCGTAGCAGGCGCATGCGGCAGCATCCAGGCTCGGCCGGTCGCAAATCAGGATGCAGCCCCGCCTCTGGGTGACAGCTCCTGTCGCCTGCAACGATTGCAGGGCGACCGTCACGCCGGACCGCCGGACCGCCAGCATCTTGAAGAGAGCATTCAAAATCGTGGCTCTCCCGCACTTTGATATTGGTGGCGAATTCGGGGTGGCTTTGTTAGGCCGCGAGCGGGTGCAGTTGTGCAAAGGCGGAGCGTCGTGTCTGTGCCTTTGGTTCGTCCGCCAGCCATCTCAGCAGTCGGACGAGGTTCATCGCTGCCGCTGTCATGAGGTGGGCGAGGTGCGTCTTCGCGTGCCCGAAATACGGCGTCCGCCGAAGCCGAGCCGAGCGCACGCCCTGCGCGATCGTGCCCTCGATCCCGGCCCGCCGCGCATACTCGACTGCAAACTCGGCGGTCTGCTCCCGCGCCCGCCCGATGCGCAACGCCTCGTATTGGGCTTCGGGGCGGATTGTGATGGCCCGGCGTGCTGAGGTCGAGCGCGTGCACTGCGGCCGCAGCGGGCACGCCCGGCAATCGGCGACTGAGAACTTGATCTTGATCACCGGCGTCGTGCCGCGGGCGAGCGCCAGCGTCCAGCTTTGGTTCACCTTCCCAGCCGGACATGTCGCCCGCTGCTGGGCGAAGTCGATGGCAAAGTCCCGCGCAGCAAACCCGGCACCGGCCTGGGCCTGCCACTGCCGATCGCCGCGGGTCGGGCCGATCAGATCGACCCCGAAGCGCTCCCGGGCGTCGACGAACAGCGCTGAGTTCACAAAGCCGGTGTCGGCGATGTGGGTCGTCGGGAGCAGGCCCCGCGTGTCGAGCGCCGCATAAATGGTCACAGTCACCGCGTCGTCCGAAACCGCGGCGTTCGTTGTCGCAACATTGGTAATCAGGTTCGGGGTGCCGGCATCGCAGATTTCGGTCAGGTGAACCTTGTAGCCGCTCCACACGGTCGCGCCCTTGGTCGCGTAGCGCGCCTCTGCGTCGTATGGCGAGCCGATGTATCGGCCCGATGGCGGCACCTGGTCGTTCGCCCGCCAATCGACCTGAGGACCCTCCGGCCCGTGCTCAGTGAGGAGGAAGTTCTGTATCCAGACCTGTCGCAGGGTCTCAAGGGCAGCCGCGTCCCGCAAGTCGGGTGGCGCGCCGTCCGCCCTGGCCAGAGCCAGCAGCGCAAACCCGTCGACGCCGGTCTGCACAGCCCACGCCCGACGCCCAGCCTCGCTCTTCGGCAGCCGGAACTCGCTCGCACGAAGCCCATACCGGTCGACCCACGCCGGGGTCGTGTGCGCGCGCAGCCAGTCGGGCGCCGCCGTCGCCAGCGCGTTCAACGCGTGGCGCAATGTTTCCCCAACGACTTCGAGCCGGCTCATGCTGCGCATCGCGCCGAGGACGTGCGTGGAGTCGCTGCGCTGCCGTCCGCCACCCTTCAGCAGCCCGCGCCCTCGCGCCAGCTCGAGGATGGCCTCGAAGAGCCGGCCCTCGGCCCCATGCGCCAGGAGGCGCGTGCGGAACTCGCTCAGAACGGTGTGGTCGAAGCCGACGTCGGTCAGCTCCAGGCACAGCAGATACTTCCAGTCGATCCGTGTGCGGACCGCATCGGCCGCTTGCCGGTCGGTCAGCCCTTCCATGAACTGCAGGAGCGTTGCGAGCGCGAGCCGGACCGGCGCCTCGGCGGGCTGCCCCCGGGTCGGGAACAGGTCGGCAAAGTCGCGATCCTCGATGACCATATGCAGGTCGTCGTGAAGGCGCATAACCGGATTGCCCTTCGGAAAGATCGCCCGCGCGACCTGCGCGGTCTGGTCTGGCACGTTGTATGTGCGCTTCGCGTCGAACGACATCACCCACCCCCGCTGGCTTAGGGCCACGTCGCCGACGAGATGTGGCGCGCAGGCCATCCCATCATCGTCGGAACCGCGCCGAATTCGCCACCAATATCAAAGTGCGGGAGAGCCACAACTTTGCATGCTCCCTTACCCGATGTTCACACATGCACCAATGTCATAAGTAAATCTCGGTTCGGTCGGGTCAGGAGCCCGCTCGACGTGTTTTAAGAAAATGATCGAGACGTTCCTGAACATCGGACGGGTCACCGCTTGAATAGCCGTAGATAGCTTCTAGCCGCAGCGCGTCGTCGATGGGGCGTCCCAGGACCGCAAGCATCGTCTCCTTGGCGGATCGGACCGCGACCTGGCTTTTGCGCAGCAACTGCTCGGCGTAGGCAAGTGCTGCATGTGCAAGGTCATCTGGCGGGACGACTTGGTGCACCAGCCCAATACGCTCAGCCTCGGCCGCAGGCACGTCGCGGCCCGAGAGTACGATGTCCATGGTACGCGAGAGACCCAGGCTGTGCACGAGCCGGACGATCCCACCATCGCCATGGTGAAAGCCGCGATGGATCTCGTAGCTGCCAAAGCTGGCATTCTCGCTCGCGATCCGGATGTCGCAGGCTAGCGCCAGCTCAAAGCCGCCGGCGAGCGCCCACCCATTCACGGCCGCGATGATCGGCTTGTTGATGGTATGAAGTCCACGCGTGATGCCGCCCAGGCCATGGGCCGCGTTCGCCCGTACGACGCGCATGTCGCCGCCCAGGAACTGCGGCATGTAATCGGCCAGGTCCGCGCCGGCGCAGAACGCGTCCGGACCGGCGCCGGTCAGGATCGCAATGTCGAGTCCCTCATCGGTAGCGAAGCCGCGCCAGGCCTCATGCAGCTCGGCGTTCATCTGCCGGTTGATGGCGTTACGCGCCTCCGGACGGTTCAAAGTGATGGTGAGGATGCGCCCTTGCCGCTCGCACTGGATCGTCTGCATCTCGGCCCCTCGGATCGCGTTGCTGCGGCAGCCATACCCCGGTTCTGAGTGCGAGAGGAGTCTTCCATCTCGGCCTGCGGGCGAGTGCCGCGACGAACCGGTCGCCCGTCACGCCGGCGACGATCATGTCCTGGCGCTGTTGTGGCCCGAGGCGGCCTGGACGCGCCAGACGCCAACGCTGCAGATCACCCAGCGTGGTGCATGCCAGGCGCTCGAGGACCACGCCTACAGCTCGCCAACGGAACCGGCGCGCGACCGGCGACCCGGCTAGCATTGAGACCAGCGCGAACCAGGATGCCTTGGTCCACAGGGTCCCGAGCAGCCCGTCCGCCGGTCGCCCCCGTTCGCCGGGCTTCGGGAGTATGCTTGTGAAATTCCAGTCGTGATAGAACATGTCCTTGGCGACCAGTCCGTTCTTGGCCAAGTCCTCGTAAAGCGCGCTCCCCCGGATCGCCGCCAGATCGGCCGTGTACTGCAAGTCACAGACCCGGCCGGCAACCCGGCGAGAGGCGACCTTTGGCCCGGCCTGTGGCGGCGTGATGAACAGGCCGACGACGAAGATGCCCTGTCGGTTGAGCGTCTCATATACGCCCTCATACATCGCCAGCGCGTCAGTCGCACGAACGCCCTTGCGGTGCTTGGCAAGCCAAGCCGGGTCCAGCGTCTCGATGCCCATCATGCAGAAGCGCATGCCGGCGCGGGCCGCCAACGCTGCGAAGTCTGGGTTACGGTGCACGGTATCGCCCCGCAGGAAGCAGCCGAACCGGAGGTCGAGCTTGCGTTCGATCATCGCCTCAAGCAGGGCGACCGTCCTTCGTTCATCACCGGCGAAGTTGTCGTCGGCAAAGATGAACTCGCCGACACCCTGGGCTTTCAGGTGCTCCAGCTCGACGATCATGCGGCCAACCGACTTCGTGCGCTGCTTGTAGTTCCAGAACGTATTGATATTGCAGAAATCGCAACGATGCGGACATCCGCGCGAGAACTCGACGGTGGCGCCGAGGCCGTCGCTCATCCCAAGCCCGTAACGGCTGAGGTCAACGGCACTCCAATCCGGCAGGGGCGCCGCATCGAGATCA
The DNA here is from genome assembly GCA_964243455.1 of uncultured Acidobacteriaceae bacterium. Classification (GTDB taxonomy): domain Bacteria; phylum Acidobacteriota; class Terriglobia; order Terriglobales; family Acidobacteriaceae; genus Granulicella. The sequence goes on along the minus strand of CAXTGN010000140.1, from coordinate 3,889 downwards.
AACTTCGGCAAGGCCGCCATGGAACGGCGCACCTGTCCGTGCTCCAGCCAGAACAGGCTGGGCACCCCATCGAGCGTGCCACGACCCTCGGCAAGAAACTCCATCAATTTGCGGAACGGGATTTCGCCCTCGCCGCGGACCACGTAGTCCACCCCGGCGCGGAGCCAGCGCTCCGGCCAGTTGCTCGCGTGATTGCCGCCCAGGACGATCTTTACGTCCGGGTTAAGCTGCTTTGCCAGACGGATCGTCACCTCAGTGTCAAGCGCCTTCAGCGGCGACATTGCCGAAATCGCGATGATGTCCGGCGATGCGAGGCGACGCTTGTAGTCGGCGAACGTCTCGCGGGCGACATAACCGTCGAACACTTCCGTTTGGATCGGCAGGTCGGCAATCATCGCTGTTAATACGGGGTAAACAGCACTGGGGAACTTCACCACCTCGCCCAGGACGTCGACTGGAACCGGCCACGAATCGACCAGTGTCTTGGGATGCAGGAACAAGAGCCGCAGCCGCCGAACCGAGCTCGCTGCGACTTGGCTTGTCTCATTTTTCATATGGGCGTTCACCAAGAACACAACGGACGGGAACTTGCACGAGTGCGGGTTGACTGACTAGTGTGACATTGCGAGGTCTATCTTATTTGGACGTACCGTGTCTTTCCGGCATCGTCCGGTCAAGGCGGTCAGGGATCCCGGTCAGCACGGCATGATATGCGCCACCTGTAATTGCCCGCTCGTGATAGGCCATCGGTTCTGCGGACATTGCGGGAATCCGGTGTCGAGACCTAAGCTGCCCGAGCGCGCCCTTGCTCCAGCCGCAGGCACTAGGGACGTTGCGGAGCTGCGGCATCTGACAGTTCTGTTCTCCGACCTCGTGGATTCGACCGTACTCACGGCCGGTCTCGGCCCTGAACGCTATCGGGAACTGCTGCGCCACTACCGCGAGGGCTGTGCCAAGATTTTCCTAGCGCATGGCGGACATGTGGGCCGGTACTTCGGAGACGGAACCCTCGTCTATTTCGGTTATCCGAAAGCGCATGAGGACAATGCTCGCCGGGCTGTCACGGCCGCGCTGGAAGTGCTTGCGTCGATCGAACATCTGCGTGCGGAGTTCGGCGAGACCGGTGCCGAGGGCCTTGATGTGCGTGTGGCGATCCACACCGGGACCGTGGTCGTGGGCGACATACATTCGGAAACGACCGGAGAGAGCATGGCCATCGTCGGCAACACTCCAAACGTCGCTGCACGCCTGCAGAGCGCCGCCGATCCCGGCAGGGTCATCATCAGCAGGGCGACATACGGGCTGGTATCGCACCAGTTCGCCTGCACGGCGCTGGGACCGCAGGTCTTGAAGGGAGTGGCGGGCAGCGTGGCGGCCTATCGGGTCGACGCGGCGTTGCCGGTGCGGTTCGGTTCCCGGTTGCGGGGGAACCAACTGGTGGGCCGGGACGAGGAGGCGCGCGTCCTTGCCCTGGCCTGGAGCGATGCGCTGGCCGGCCGCAGCCGCACGGTCCTGATCCGTGGTGAAGCCGGCGTCGGCAAGAGCGCGCTCATCTTTGGGCTGTTGGCCGAGGCGGAGCGGACCGGCGCTCGGCAGGTCGTGTTGCAGTGCTCCTCGATCTATCAGAACAAGGCGCTTCATCCGGTTGTGGAGTTCCTCGTTGGACTGTTTGGCCATCTGCCTGGCCAATCCGCGACTGAGCGGATCGCCCGGATCAGGGAGACGATCCTGAGTCGAAACCTCGACTTGAGCGAATACGTCTCGCTGTTCGCGTCGTTCCTCGACATCCCGACACCCGGGATCGACGGAGCACAGTCCTATGCGGTGCAGGAGGAGCGTGAGCAGATCAAGCTGCGTCTGGGCGACTGGTTGATCCATGTCGCCGGGCGCCAACCCGTTCTGCTCATCGTGGAGGATCTGCACTGGGCCGACCCCTCGACGATCGAGCTTCTGTCGGAGCTGCTGCCGCGTCTGGATGCCTCCCGCGTGCTGATAGCCCTGTCGGCCAGAGAGGAGTTCGCCGCCGGGTCGCTTGGTGAGGCGCCACGGACCGACATCACCCTAGGTCGCCTCAGTTCCGCTGACGCGCTGACCATGATTCGCTCCGTCGCGAGCGGACGCGCGTTGTCGGCCGAGATGTTGGCGGCACTCGAGACCAAGACCGATGGCGTTCCGCTCTACATTGAGGAGATGACCCGGGCGGTGGTCGAGGCGACCCTGGACGAGGCGTCCGGGGAGGCATGCTGTGACGTGGCGGTCCCGGCGACTCTGTCAGACTCGCTGGCGGCCCGCATTGGCCGGGTCGCGGTCAGCCGGGAGCTGCTGGAAGTCATAGCCACTTTCGGGCGCGCCTTTGACTTCGACTCGCTTGCGGCCGTTTGGCAGCAGGACTTGGCGCTGCTTCGCGCCGATCTCGACAAGCTCGTCGACGCCCAGCTCCTTACGGAGATCGAGGACGCGACGCAGTCCAGGTATTCATTTCGGCACGCCCTGCTGCAAGAGACGCTCTATCACTCATTGCTGACCTCTCGCCGCCGCAGCCTGCACGCGTCGATCGCGACTGCCCTGCTTACGGTCTTTCCCCGCGCCGTGGATGACCGCCCGGAGCTGATCGCGCATCACCACCTGGCGGCGGGACAGGGGCCGGCGGCGCTGCCTTTCCTCAAATCGGCTGCCGGTGTGGCGATGCGGCGGTCCGCGCATGTCGAGGCAAGCCGGTACCTCCGCGCCGGGCTCGACGTAGTGCAAGCGATGCCGGACGAACCCGGCTACCGGCGGCTCGAGGCCGAACTCCTGCTGTCGCTCGGAGTGACGCTTTCGGCCGGCAGCGGCTATGCTTCGGAGGAAGTCGGCCACGTTTTTGGGCGAGCACGCGACGTCGCCCGCGGCCTTGACCCGGCTGCCAACCTGTTCCCAATCCTGCATGGGTTGTATCGCTTCTATTACGTCCGTGCCGAGCTCGGAAGCGCGTTCGAGCTGAGCGGCGAAATGCTGGCAATTGCCTATCGGCAGGAAGGGACCGCGCTGCTCGTAGAGGCTCATCGCGCAGCGGGGAATTGCTGTTTCAACCGCGGGCGCTTCGAGGAGGCGGAACGCCACCTTGCGACGGCGCTGTCCCACTACAGGCCGGATGCTCACTTCGATCACCGCTACAAGTACGGCCTTGATCCTTTCATCGGCGCTACGTCGATTCGTGCGCTGAATAGCTGGCTACGAGGACACCGATCCGAGGCAACCGTTGCTGCCCGAGCCGCGGTCGATCGCGCCGACGGCATGGAGCATCCGTACACCCTCGCCTGGGCGTTGGGCTTTGCGGCCCTGATCGAGTCGCTCAACGACGATCTGGACAAACTGCGCGCAGCCGCCGACCGCTTAATCCATTGCTCCGACCAGCACAGGTTTCCATTCTGGCGAATGGTTGGGCTTATGTCACTCGGCTGGTGGACGCATCGGTCCGGAAACGGGGCGGATCGGGGGGTGGCCCTACTTCGGGAAGGGCTCACAGGATGGGAGCGGATGGGCTCGATTGCTTACGCGTCGTACTATAAGTCGTTGCTCGCCCGGGCGCTGCTTCATGATGGCGACGTCAATGGAGCAGCGCACGTCATTGAGACGGCGCTGGCTGTGGCGGAGCTGCACGATGACGTCTGGTGGACGCCCGAATTGCATCGCCTCCGCGTACTTGCTAAGCAGCCTTTTTTAGCTCACCACACGGATGCGGCATTTGGCGTTCCTGGTTGATCTTCTTGACGGCGGCGCGGACGGCGCATTCGAGGTCGCCTGCGGTCTTGACGGTCTTGTGGGCGAGATAGTGGCGTTTGAGGTCGCGCCAGGTCCGCTCGACTGCGTTTCCATGATGCCTCTCTATGCTGGGTTCCTGGTGCGGGCT
>CAXTGN010000139.1:6830-10529 GCA_964243455.1 uncultured Acidobacteriaceae bacterium | reverse complement strand
CGCGTCCCGTAACAGAACTGAAGCGCGTGTTCGAGCACCACCCTGCAAGGATGACGGTCAACAATCCTGCAATCGTCAACAGGTGCCCACGCCTGGTGAGGACCGCCCACCAGTTCGGTCGAAAAGACCGGATGATGGCCAGCATTACGCCTGCCAGCAACCCATCCAGCCGCGTGTACGTTGGGTAGTACATCTTCTCGATGTAGGTCAGCCCGAACAGATCGTTGTCCGGCCCCAGCGGACGCAGGGTGTGAACCAGAATAAAGGCCCGAACGGCGACACCCGCAACCAGAAAACCGGCAAGCAGGGCATACACCTTCCAGGCCGCTGGTCGACGCATCACCAGGGAGGTAAGAAGAGGCAGAAGGAGATAGAAGTGCTCCTCTACACAAAGGGACCACGCGTGGGAGAACGCCTGATTCCTGCTGTAATCGATCACCAGATTCTCCGTGAACGTGGCGAACTGCCAACACGGCTGCAGCCCCGGAGCTTCACGCCAGGCCGGAACGAACACATACAGCGCAAGAACCACGAAAAACGCGGGCAGAATCCGGTATGCCCGTCGTGTGTAGAACTCGCGCACGCTCAAGAGATCGCCTCGCAGATAGGGCCGAAACAACTGCGAGGCAATCAGAAATCCGCTCAGGACGAAGAACAGATCCACACCCATCCACCCGAAATGCGAGGGCTGCTGCAACGCCTGAGGGAAGTGACCGTTCAGGTGATAGGGCATCACGCAGAGGATGGCGAGGGCGCGCAGCGTGTCCAGGCCTTGCAGCCGCGTTTCGGGCCTACTCTCGGCCGTGTCTGCGACGCGTTTCGAGATGGCGAGGATCACTTCCCGCCGCCGTGTTCCGCCGCCGCGGACTGGCGCTGGTAGGCCGCCTCAAAGGCATGCTGCGCTTCGGCCAGCGCTCGCTTGTATCCCTCCGGGTCAACCCAGACGCGATCGCCCTCGGCAGGCATTCGCTTCAGCTTGGGCAGCATGCCGAACGTGCTTCCGTGTGAGGCAAGGAAGACGTCGCAGGGCAACGTGCCGAGTACGGAAAAGGTCATTGTGTAATCGTTCGCGATGCCGGGGTACGAGGGCGGTCTGCCCCCATGCACGCCCAGCAAGCGGTAGCTGTCTAGCACGCTCCAGCTCCCGACAATGACCACGTTGCGCAGGATGCCGGCGGGTTCGCCCGGCAAATGGGCTCTGGTCGTCCAGGTGGTCGTGCCCTTGGTATGTCCGGGTGTTCGGCGGGCAGTCAGGGTGACGCCGCCCAGCGTGACTTCATCGCCGTCGTGCAGCACGCGACTGACGTGGGCAGGCGGAAACTGCAGTGCCTTGTCCGGCCCTCCGAACGCGAAGTCGGTTCCCCCGCCGCTTTCCATTACGTCGACATCGCCGTCCATCACCTCGAGCTTTGCCCCGGTCTCTCGCAGGATCTCGGCCGCGCCACCCGCATGGTCCACATGCGCGTGACTCACCAGCAGGATCTTGACGTCACGCCAGTGAAAACCGAGCTTCTCCACGCTGCTCCGGATCTGCGGAGGCGAACTGGTGTAGTTGGCGTTCAGAAGAATGTCGCCCTGCGGCGTCGTCACCAGGTACGCCGCGAGGTCTTGGCTCCCCACGTAATACAGGTTGTCCGCAATCCTGAACGGCGCAATTTGCGTCGTCCAGTCTGCGTGGACCGCAGCACGCGCGGAGTTCCCGAGGGCTATGCCTAAACAGATCGAGGCAAAAAGAAGACGAGATTGGCGACGAACGAAGGGCATACTTCTCTGCTGTACCAGAATGAGGCGTACGGAAAGGATCTCCGAACCCTTGTGGTAACCCTCACCGCTGCGTTGTTTGGCTCCGGCCCTTTCAGCTCGCCTAGACCAGTCGGAAGCGCTCCCGCATCAGCCGCTGGAAGCGTGGCCGCCAGATCAGGTCATAGGCCAGCTCTTTCCCCGGAAACATCGCCAGGGCTGCCGTCCGGGCGTCGGCCACCATGGCGGCGGCTTCGTCATAACTCAACGTGTTGTCCTGCGCGATGACGCCCATCACCATGTTCATCATGATCTGCAGCCGCCGAATCAGCTTGGCTTCTTCCTGCTTCGCCGCTGCACTGAGCTCCGGAGCTTCGGGCGGGGTGGTGGCTGCATTGGTGGACGTCTGCTCGCTGCCAAGGTCCTTGTGCGCCTCGTTCACCCACACCTCCGGCCGTCAGAAAGAACTCCAGTGTAGATCATTTATACGCCGGGGTTGCCGTCACCGTGCCGTCCGGAGCAAGCATAAAGGTCTCCGCTCCCTCACGGTCGGTTCGGAACGTCTTGACGTTGGCCGCTTCCAGGCGATCGAGCACCTCCCACCGCGGATGCCCAAAGGTGTTGTGCTGTCCGACGCTGATGATCGCATCCCGCGGGGCCACTGCCGCTAGAAATTCCGGGTTCGTCGACGTTCGACTTCCATGGTGCCCTACCTTCAGCAACGTCACCGGACGCAACCGCCGGTGCGCTACCATGGCTGCCTCACTCGGCGCTTCGGCGTCGCCCTCCAGCAACACGCTTGCCTTCTGCCAGTCGAGTCGCATCACCAGCGAGTCGTCGTTCCGTGCCTCGCCGTAATTGGCATAGCTCCGCTCGGGTGAGAGGACCGTCGTCCTCATCCCACCCCAATCAAAGCCGTCGCCCGCCGCGAGCCACCGCACCTGAATGCCCAGTTGCTCGGCTTCTTTAAGCAATTCGCGCACCGCGGTGGACTGTCCCGGTTCCAGACTTAGCCACAGTTCGCGTGGTCGGAGATCCCGCAGGACCGCCGGCATGCCCCCGATGTGATCGCTGTGCCCATGTGTAATCACGACTGCGTCCAGCCTCCGCAGCCGCCGTGACCACAGGTAGGGCGCCACAACCTGTTCGCCAACGTCCCATTTCGCCGCAATCCTTCCCACGGGTCCACCCGCATCGACCAGCATCGTCTTGCCTTCGGGTGAAACCACCAACACGGAGTCACCCTGGCCGACGTCGATCGCCGTTACCTCCAGCCTTCCTGGGTTGGCAGTCGGTGCAACAGGCCACAAAGCAGCTAAGGGCACTGCGAGGGCGGCCAATACGCCTCCCCAGGCCAGGACAGGGTGCCTGGCGCGAAGGGCCCAGACGGCAAAGCCGATGAAGAGGAGGCAGATCACCACACCAGCGAAAGGCGGCGAGGGAGCGCGCAGATCACCCAGCCTGGCCCGTCCCAGGGCACTCAGTACGGCACGCACCAGGTGCAGTAAACCCGCCGTGGCTGCTGCCGGAAGCGCGGCCACCCATGGACTGGCGAGCCCAAGCGCAAACGTCAGCACGCCGCCGCCGGCAAGAACCATCGCCAAAGGCGCCACAAACAGGTTGGCAGGCATCGCCATCGGCGCCAGACGATGGAAGTAAACCGCCATCGGGAGCGCCATGCACAGCTCGATCGACGCAGAAAACAGCACCGCTTCGGCGATCACCAGGAGCAGGCGAACCGTCCCGGCTGGGAGATCCCGCGCCCACCGCCACCCCAGGAGATCACGGCAGATACCGCCCCACATCCGCAGCCAGACTCTCCGAGCCGCCACACGGGGCGGCAGAAACGCGTCCAGCTCCCCCACCTTGAGCTGCGCTGCCGCTGCCCTCCATCCACCCAGCAGGCGCTCTCCCAGGGGCACGGCCAAGCCAGCGACAGCAACGATCACCAGCGCCGTC
>CAXTGN010000139.1:0-6820 GCA_964243455.1 uncultured Acidobacteriaceae bacterium | reverse complement strand
AGCTGGATTGGTAAAGTGCCCATGGGTCTGCCACCAGGATCAGCAGCGCCGCGACGCCGAGTGCATTCAGTCCTGACCGCTGCCGGTCCAACGCGCGGGCGATGAGGTACAGCGAGCTCATCGTCAGGGCGCGTTGCGCGGGTACGCCGAACCCGGTCATCAGCGCATATCCCAGACCCAAGAGGATCGTCAGTCCCACCGCAGGGAACTCTGGCACGCGCGCCCGCCGCAGCAGCCAGAAGACCGCCCCCGTAAGCATCGCCACGTGGAACCCCGAGACCACGAAGAGATGAAACGTCCCGGTTCGCTCGAAGCCCGCCCGTTGTCCCTCGCTCAGTTGTGTCTTGTCGCCGAACAGCATCGCGGTCAGCATCGCCGCGTCATCCGGCGTCAGCCGTAGCGGCCCAGGCAGTCTGCGGATAGGGTCGGCATAGGGCAACTGCTCCAGTCGCTTCGAGGCCAGGTGCTGTAGCTCGGACAGCCTGCACTGCAGTCCGGGCCTCCCGGCGCTGAGCACCTGCACCCGGCGTTCCTGGGCCGTTCCCAGCGCCGCGATGCCCTGGCCGAGCAGCCAGTCCGCATACGAATATGCGCCTGGGTCCCGGTACACCTCCGGCTCTCGTAGACGAACGGGTACGGCGATTATCTCGCCGCATCGGAGGGGGACCATGCCGCCTGTCACCGTAAGCCGCAGGCCGCCTGCGATGGGCGTCATCGTCGAAACATCCGGGGTCACCTGTTCTACGGAGTCCAGGGCCAAATCTACCCCCTGGATCTCCGGTCCGCTCTCGGGTTCCCAGCCGCCGGTTTCCACAAGCCACGGCTGAACCGGAGCCACAGGCGTTCCCTGGATCGGCGTAGCCTCGCGCAACGATCGCACCGCGATCACGCGTCCCCGCACCTCCCGGCTGAGCCCGTCGGCATAGGGGTGCAGGGGCGTGGGACGGTAGCTGGGCGCCTGCAGCTGTGCGCACCAGCAGCCTGCTCCCACCCACAACCCGAAAACAGTGACCCAGGCGACCCGTGGCGCCCATCGCAGGCTCGCGCAGGCCAATGCGAGCAGCAGGATCAGCCCGGCCGCCATCGTCAGCGGCGGGTGCCACTGCCGCGCAAGAAGGATCCCGGCCGCAAAGGCCAGCGCAGCGAGCAGCATCGGCACGCCACGCGGCCGCAACGGCTCCACGGGCGGAGGTTCACCCATCCAGAATGTGGCAGCACCAAAGCTCGGCATAGGGTGCGCTGCCTCGCCCACAGCTGTGGGCTCGAACTCAGCTTGCCCTAGCGTCCCACATCGGCCCTCGTTAGCACCATGACCGTTTCGAGGTGGTACGTCTGTGGAAACAGGTCCACCATGTCCACTTCTGCGACACGGTACTGCGGCGTTAATACACGGAGGTCACGAGCCAGCGTTGTCGGATCGCACGACACATACACGATCTCCGCCGGCCGCAACCGCAGAAGGAGCCCACAAGCCTCTTCACCCGCGCCTGCCCGAGGCGGATCCAGCACGATCAACTCCGGCCCCTCCCGCTGCACAACAGCTTTGCGCAGAAACGCCAAGGTCGTGTCCTGTACAGCCCCGTCTGTCGGCCGTTGTAGTCCACGCCGCAGCTCGGCTATTGCCGTCGGATTCGCCTCCACCGCGGTGACTGCCCGAAACTGCCGCGCCAGCCGCCGCGAAAAGAGCCCCACCCCGGCGTAAAGATCCCACGCCAGCTCGCCATGCCGCTCGCCACACACAAGCTCAACCATCCTGGGCACAAGGAACCGGTTTACCTGGAAGAAGCTGCCCCGCTGCAGCCAGAAGGTATCCTCGTCGACCCGGTACGCAATGCCATCCGGACCCCACGTTGCCAGCTCTTTGATCGGCCGCCCGGAGGCTTGGTGGAGCTGCGATGCACCCAGCGAACGCAGCGGAACGCCGTCCGCATGAATCTGTTGCGCCAACCTCTCCAAACCACCCTTGCGCTGCGGAACCGGTCCCGGGCACAGCAGGTGCACCTGCACCCTGGCCTCAGTCTCATCGCAGGCGATCTCGACCTCAGCCGCTGCCGCCAGGCACTCCGCGGTGTGCCTATCCGCCGCGGCAGCCCGCATGGTGGCCTCTGCAGTCGCCCAAAGCACCGGAGCCGCAATGGGACACATACTCACGGGAAGGAAGTCGTTTGTGCCCCGGACGCTGTACCCCAGCCGAAGCGCCCCTTCGGCCTCGCGCACGCGCAACCGGATGCGGTTGCGATACCCATACGCCTCCTGCGACCCCCAGACCACGATCTCCGGCAGATCCGGGACGCCGGCACGCTCAAGTGTCTCGCGCAGGATCGAACGTTTCAGAGCCAACTGAGCGCTGTAGGTTGCCATCTGGTACTGACACCCACCGCAAACCCCGAAGTGCATGCATCGCGGCTCGACCCGCTCGGGCGCCGATTGCAGAACGGTTAGCTGCGCTCCCGCAGCCTCTCGCTCTACGATCTCCCCGGGAAGCGAGAAGGGCACAAACACCACCTCGCCCGCCGCCGTCCTGGCAAGGCCATCGCCGCCGTACACGGCCTTCTCCACCCACAACGGCGCATTGGCCGCTGGGCGTTCCGACTCATCAGGCATTGGGCTTACCCCCAAGCGCAGATTCGTCCTCACCCTCGGCAACAGGCATGTAGAACAGGCTTAGGCGCGGCAGCCGCCGCTTCTCAAACAGCCGCTTATGTACAAACTGGTCTCGCACCTGCCGCATCTGGACCGCTCCCATCTTGGCCCGATAGGGCGCCAACTCCCTCTCTGCAGCCTCCCGCACCGCCACCAGCTCCCCCTCCGGCACGCTGGCCACCAGCGCAGCCTGCAGCCGCTCCTCCAACACCGTCAAGGTGCGGTCCAGCTCATCCAGAGCCGGATGCGTTCCCGCCCGCACCTCCAGCGCAAGCTCCCGCAAGCGCCGGGCTGTTGCGTGAAACGCCTCATCCCGCCCTGCACTCTCCAGCGCGATCGCACTTGCCTCCAGGAAGCGCGCAACACGTTCCGTTTCAAAGCCCGTTTCGCGCTCCTGCTTCGGTTCGTTTGCCCGGCCACCGATCGACGCTTCGGCCATCTCCGCCGCGGCCAGCATCACGGCCTGCGCGCACCAGGCCAGGCCATTCACCTTGGCCAGCCGACCCTTGGTCCGAGCCTTGCGCGCTTCGTGCTTGTCAAAGGCCTCATCTATGCCCCGCAGCACCGCCGCCAACGGCACGCCGGCCTCGCGCCACGTCTCAATCAACGCCCAATCCAGCGTCGACAGCAACAGCAACGAGCCCCGCCGGGCGGTAAACCGCTCCTCGATTTCGCTGAAATATTCGAAGTAGTTCATGAACGGCAGTGAGTAGTGAAAAGTGAGGAGTGAGAGTCTCTAAGCAAAGACAGGACCACTAAAAATTGCACGGCTCCGCGGCGTCGATGCCCATTCACTATTCACTGCTCTCCTCACTTCTTCCGGTTCCGTTCCCAGATCAGCCGCAAGCCGTTCAGGGTCAGCATCGGCTCCACTCGCTGGACGTACTTGCAGTCCGGGGCGATCAGGCTGGCAAGACCGCCGGTCGCGACGGTCTTTGTCTCTGGCCCAAGCTCAGAAAGCATGCGCTCCAGAATGCCATCGACCAGACCGATGTAGCCGTAGTAGAGCCCGATCTGGATGTTGTCCGTGGTGTTCGTGCCGATGATCTTGGCAGGCTTTTTCACTTCGACCCGCGTCAGCCGCGCGGCCCTTGAGAACAGGGCCTCGGCCGAAATACCCAGGCCCGGAGCGATCGCCCCACCCAGGAACTCACCTTTGCGCGAGACCACATCGAAGGTCGTCGCCGTTCCCAGGTCCACCACGATGGTCGGGCCGCCCAGCAACTCGTAGGCGGCGACGCAGTTCACAATCCGGTCCGCGCCGGCTTCGTTCGGATTATCCGTCAGGACCGGCACGCCCGTCTTCACGCCGGGCTCAACAAAAAGCGGGCGCACGCCAAAGGTCGCCTCGCAAATGCTCCGCATCGTCGGGTCTAACGGCGGCACTACGGAAGAGATCGCCACGCCCGTCACATCGCTCGTCTTTAATCCCCGCATCGCAAACAGCGCCTGCAGCAGCACACCGATCTCGTCTTCGGTCTGCCGGGAGGGCGTCGTGATACGCCAGTCGGCGATGACCTGGCCCGCATCTCCAAACAGACCCATGACCGTGTTGGAGTTGCCGACGTCCAGCGCTAACAGCATTCCGCCAAATCCCATCCCGATCTGGGCTACGTCCCCTGGACTTCGCGCACACCGCCGGAGCGTACGGTCCTTCGCGCCCCGTCATCGCTGTCCACCAGCAGAAATCCGCTCGGGTCCAGCCCCGCCGTCACGCCAGTATAGCCGCCCTCCTCGGGCACGCGAACGCGTTTACCCCGCAGCCACGTCGAGGTCTCCTCAAGCCGCGCCAGCACGCCGGGGCCACGTTGCACGTCGGCGTAGGCGTCTTCCAGACTGCAAACGTTTTGGCATAGATGACGCAGAAGCGAGATCAGCAACGGTTGCCGGTCAGGCACCTGCCAGCCTTCCAGAAACAGGGAGGTGGCGTCACCGGCCAACTCGGGCGGAAACGCCCGGTGGGCCACATTGATGCCGATCCCCACCACCGCATAGCGCAGCATCGCCCGATCGCGTCCCTCCGGCGCACTCACGGCAGCCTCCACCAGCACGCCGCCCAGTTTGCGGCTGCCTTGGCCGTCGCGCGTTACCAGATCGTTGGGCCAGCGGATGTCCGCTGTGATCCCGGTCACCTCACGGACCGCATCCCACGCTGCCAGCCCCGCTGCCAGGGAGAGGTCAAAGGCAGTCGCCGGCAGATGCGGAGAGAACAACGCGCTCACGTACAGACCGTCTCCCGAAGCCGAAAGCCAGGTGTGGCCACCACGTCCGCGCCCCGCGGTCTGCGCATCGGCCACCCACACACCCAGCGCCACGCCCGCCTGCGCTGCTTCCACGGCCAGATCGTTCGTTGAATGCACCTCGGCAAAGTGCCGCACAGCACCGGCCAGGGCTGTGCCGGTCATGGCAGCATTCACCTCCGCGGCATCGATCGTGTTCCCCTGTCGCAGACTTCCGGGCATCACGTAATGCTAACGCGCTGCATCCCCCGCACGCATCCAACCTCTGATCAGTACGTATGCCCGATCAGATCATCACCCCACTGACGCATCAGGCCGCCATGCTGTTCCTGCTCGCGCTGCCTGTCGCCTGCGCTGCCTGGACCGTAACCCACGAAGAGGTTTTTCGTGAGCCTCGCGAGTTTTGCCAGCAAAAGAGCAAGACCAGCAAAGCGCTGCCCGAGCGCAAATTCTTCTACCTGTTCACCTGCGAGTACTGCTTTTCCCACTACGTCTCCGCGTTCGCTCTGCTGCTCTTCCATTTCCAGCTGCTGTATACCGGTTGGCGCGGCTACGTCGTCTCTTGGTTCGCTCTGGTCTGGGTGGCGAATCTCTATATGAACATTTACAACCGCCTGCGTCTTGAGATCAAACACGAGAACGTTACCATCGCTGTGGAGCAAGGATCGTTGCCCGCTGATTCACCGCAGGCCGCTCAAAAGTAGATCCAACCGTCTCGGCCACAACTGACGCATACCCACAGCTAACGCCCGGAGCCCGGCTTGCCATCTGACATAGAAGAGGAACGCGATGGCAGACGACACAAATAAGCAGGCTTCCCCCGAACCGCGCGGCTTCGGCGAACACTCCCGCGGTCTCTCAGGCGAATACGCCCACGAACAGGGTTGGGGTCTCGACGTCGAGGAGCGCACCCGGCAGGCTGAGGCTCCACAGGACATCGATGGTGGAACCGATTACGATTACGGCGCAAAGGACTTCGGCGACGATCCGGTAAACACAGCCATTGCGCCAGACGCCCGGGACCAGACGCAAAATAGACCGCCTCAGGCCACGGCGCAGCGCGACAAGCCATGAGCAAATCCACGCAGCCTCAAAGAGAAGAGGCGGAGCGACACGGTGATCCGCTCGGCGACGCCGAGAGGATCATGGGTGAGGTAAGCAGCAAGGAAGATAAGGCTTCTACCAGCAACCAGCAACAGACCGAAAAGGAGTAACGATGTCCAATCAGCACAATATCCATGCAGGCAAGGATTCATTAGAAGCAATGCACGAGAACGACGCCCAGAGCACCGGACAGAACGATGCAGTCCCCGGCGGTGCGCATGCACAATCCCCGGCTGCGCACGAAGCCGGTCCCAAAGCACATCCCATGGCCGTAGGCGATCAGCGCGCTCTCGCAGACAAGGAAGAGACTACGCGCGAGCACGGTCGCGCCGACCAGAGCTATCGCAACGCCTAGCCCTGCATAGCACATGAGAAAAGGCACCCGGCTGCGGGTGCCTTTTCTCTTTGCCTGGAATCGAGTCTAGCTGTTAATAACCTTCTCCTGTGTCTCGCGTTCCTTGCTGCCGCCGCTGTTCGTAATCCCCTGGCCATCAGCCTGCGGTAGCGTCGGGCTGCTCGGCCCGGTGTTCGCCGTGCCCTCGTCAAGCGACTTCGGCTGATTGTCCCGGCCCGCCGTGGAGTGAAAGGACCGGTTTCCGGCAGTCTGCGCGCCGTCGCTGTTGTTGTACAGCTCAGGATCCGACCGGTACGAGTCCTCCGGGTTCATGTTCGGCTCCAGGTCCATCTCTGCCGAGTTCACATCCTGCTCCGTCTTCGTGTGCGGCGTCGTCTGAATTCCATAGTGGGTTTCTCCTAGACACCCTCAGACGCCTTCCGTTGCCCGTTGAGGTGCCCGCGCCGACCCTGACCATTTCAGTCTTGCGGTAACGCCG
>CAXTGN010000138.1:0-10556 GCA_964243455.1 uncultured Acidobacteriaceae bacterium | reverse complement strand
CGGCCACGCGCTGATCGAGGGGGTGCCCGGTGTAGCCAAGACGCTCACGGTGAAAACGCTTGCCAGGTTTCTGGGCCTGGACTTCCGCCGTGTGCAGGGCACGCCGGACATGATGCCGGCGGACATTCTTGGAACAACCGTGTTCACCCCCGCGTTTGCGGATCGCCCGGCGGAGTTCCGCTTTCACCCAGGGCCGGTGTTCACGCAATTTCTTCTTACCGATGAGGTCAATCGCATGCCGCCGCGCACCCAGGCGGCGCTGCTCGAGTCCATGGAGGAGCGTCAGGTCACCGCCGACGGCGAACGTCATGCCCTGGACGGCTTCTTTACCGTCTTTGCGACGCAGAACCCGGTGGAGTTCGAGGGCACGTACCCGCTGCCCGAAGCGCAGCTGGACCGCTTTCTGCTGAAGATCAGCATCGGCTACCCCACCGCGGCGGACGAACGCACCATTCTTGAGCGGCACCACGCCGCGCAGGAGCCCACGGGATTGGCGGATTTGGCCCTGGAAGCTGTCCCAGTCGACTTGCTGGCGCAGGCGCGCCGTGAGATCCGCGGAGTGCGCGTCGAACCCGCGATCTTCGACTACATCCTCAGTGCGGTCCGCCGTACCCGCGAGTGGCCGGCAATTTCGCTGGGAGCCAGCCCCCGAGCCAGCACGTCCCTTCTGCTCGTGGCCAAGGCCCTGGCCGCCCGTGAAGGGCGCGACTTCGTTGTGCCCGACGATGTGAAGGAGGCTGCCGTGCCGGTGCTGCGTCACAGGCTCGTGCTGCGGCCTGAGGCGGAACTTGAGGGGCTGGATCCGGACCGCGTCGTCCGTGAGGTCCTGCAGGCGACGCCGGTGCCGAAGTGAAGGCGGGTGCGGTGTCGCGCTCAGCGAGGGGCAGGGGTCTGCCGGAGGGCCTCGCGAAAGCCCTGCTGCAGTGTGAGCCAACCCACGATCATCAAGAGCACGCCCGCAGCCAGGAAGACCATATCCCACAGCAGATGGTTGCCGTTCTGGTACACGTGGTGCAGCTGCAGGATCTCGTGATCGATCGTGCCTTCCACAAGGTTGAAAAGGCCGAAACCGAACAGGATGGCGCCCAGCAGGGCTTTGTCAGAGAGCACGACGTCCGGACGCTTGATCGCGCGCCAGAGCAGAAAGATGCCCACGGCGACGCAGATCCAGGTGAAGGCATGGAAAAAGCCGTCCCACACCATGTTGATCTGTTCGTTCAGCAGCGAGGTGCGCAGCACCCGGTTGGAGAGCATGTTGTGCAGCTGCAGGATCTGGTGGAACAGGATGCCGTCAACGAAGCCGCCCATCCCGATACCGATCACGGTGCCGGCGATGACGAGGGGGCGTGTAGTTTGTTTGGAAGTCATCCGGCAGCCTCGAATTCGAGCAACGCAAGAGTACCGGAAACAGGTCCCGCTGGCTCGATGTCAGGTAGGGCGAACGGCAACAGGGCAACCGCCGCGATCAGGACCGGCACGGGCGTCATCACCAGCAACAGCGTGTGTAGAAACTGCCCATTGAAGAGCCCGGCGCGCAAGGCTTGGCCGTTGGGCGAAGCACACACCGTACAGGCATGCGCTGAAGCGGCGATCCCGAAGACAAAAACCGCGAACGAGACACGGGGGAGAAGTTTCACGCCAGGTGGCCTTCCGGCTGGAGTAGTTTGCGTGCGCTGGCTGCTCTCTTGGGACGCACGGACGCGCATCGCGGTTGTGAGGATGGCTTGCGCACGCTGATTCCACCCCCCGCGAGTGGACGCGCCCAGCCGCTGGGGAGGACGGGGCGATGGCTCGGCTTCGGGCTGACGGCGCGCGCCCTGTGGCTCATCGTGGCGGGCCTCCTCCTCGCGCTGCCGGCATTCTGGCGCCCGCGTGCCGTGTGGTTGGTGGTCGCGTGGGACCTCCTGGTCCTGGCTCTGGCGCTCTGGGATGCGCTTCGCCTCCCCCGGCCGCGGCAGCTGGCCGTGAGCCGGACGTTTCTTGATTCGCCGCAGCTGGGCCTGGCGACACGCGTTGAGCTTGCGGTGACCACTGAGGCAGACCAGGTGCTGGATGTGCGTGTGACGGATGATCTGCATCCTGCGCTCGTGGGTGTGCCGGAGACGCGGCATACGGAGGTCTTTCCCAGGGATCCGGCAAGGATCGAGCTCAACGTATGGCCGCGCGAGCGTGGCGAGTTTGCGCTGGGGTGGATCTATCTACGCTGGCGTGGGGTGCTGGGCCTGGCGGAGCGGTGGGGCGCGGCAGCGCTGCGCGTCGAGAATGCGGAACTTGACAGCCAGGTTCCCCGTTCTGGGGGTCGCAGACAGAACGACGATGGTCAACGGGTGCGCGTGTACCCGGCGCATGAGCAGGCGCGCGGCGGCAATAACTTCTTCCTGATGCGGGCGCGCCAGATGGAACGGCAGCGTCGGGTGGACGTGAGTTCGAATCGCTGCGCGAGTACCAGCCCGGGGATGAGCTGCGAGCCGTAAGCTGGACTGCCACCGCACGGCGCGGCAAGGTGGTCACACGTCAGTTCATGGCAGAACGCAGCCAGCAGGTGTGGGCTGTGCTCGATGCAGGCCGGCTGTCGCGAACGGCCTTTGAGCTGCGGCGTGGCGACGGGCCGGCGTTTGTCGGCGAGACCGATGCCGAGCGCGACGAGGCACACAGGCTCACCGTGACGCAGCTGGACCAGGCGACTACCGCGGCGACGATGCTGGCGCAGGTAGTGGGCGGGAGCGGCGACAAGTTCGGCATGATGGCTTACGGCACGGCGATCCAGCAGGTACTTCCCCCGGGCGCGGGACCCAATCATCTGCGGCTGTTGATCGACCTGCTGAGCGCCACGCGGAGCGATCCCGCCGAGAGCGATGCCCTACTCGCCGTCGCACGGCTCAAGCAGTTGCAGCGACGGCGCGGTTTATTCGTGTGGATCACGGAGCTACCCGACACAGCCGGACGGCCTGCGCTGGTGACGGCGGCGGCGGAGCTTGCCCGCAGACACCTGGTGGTGCTTGTGCTGATGAAACATCCGGAGCTCGATACCCTGGCCAACGGAATCCCCGTGGACCGTGCGGCAATGTTTCACGCCGCCGCCGCGACAGAGATGGAAGAACGGCGGCGCGAGACGATCGCGCAACTGGAGCGCCAGGGCGTGCTGATCCTGGAGTCATCGGCTGAGGAGATCGGCGTGCGAGCCGTGAGCCAATATCTGGAAGTCAAGGCTCGCGGGCTCTTGTAAAGCCGAGGCGGCGTGTGTGAATGCATCCAAGCTCGTGTGGCTACTCAGACAACTCGGAACACTCCCCTGCTCTCCCCGTTCACCAGCGACGCGCTGAACCTCCCCAATCGCGTCTGCATGGCGCCCATGACGCGTGGACGCGCCGACAACCCGGGGCATGTGCCTACCGAGATGATGGCAACCTACTATGGGCAGCGTGCCACTGCGGGCCTGATCGTCACAGAGGGCACCCACATCAGCCCGCGTGCCAATGGATGGCAGAACGTCCCGGGGATCTACACGCCTGAGCAGATTGATGGATGGAAGCACGTCACGGACGCCGTGCACAAGGCCGGAGGCAGAATCTTCTGCCAGCTTTGGCATCAGGGACGCATGTCCGTGCCGGAGTTGCAGCCAAAAGGCAAGCTGCCCCTTGCACCTTCGGCGATGACCGCCAAGGGCGTTGCTGGATACATCGACGGAAGCTACAAGCCCGGGCCGGTGCCGGAAGAAATGACCACGGACGACATCAAGGGCATGGTTGCGGAGTTTGCGCAGGCGGCAAAGAACGCGATAGAAGCGGGCTTTGACGGTGTGGAGATCCACGGAGCGAACGGCTACATCCTGCAGCAGTTCTTTACTGCACAGGCCAACCAGCGTACGGATGAATACGGCGGCACGATCCGGAATCGTGCGCGCATCCTGTTTGAGGTGATCGAAGCGGTTCAAGGAGTCATTCCCGCCCATCGTGTAGCCCTGCGGCTCTCGCCTTCCATGAGTGAAATGCAGGGCATCAACGTCGATGACGAAACCGCACCCACGTTCGACTACATCGTCGGCCGCCTAAGTGACTACAAGCTCGCCTATCTGCACTTCCTCGAGCCCATGAAGCCAGTGGACAACATCCCCTACGCGATCGCGAACGTCGCGAAGCACTATCGGCCGCTCTACAAAGGGACGCTGATGATCAATAAGGGCTTCACGTTCGACTCAGCGAACGAGGAGATCGAGCATGGCCTTGCGGACCTCGTTTCGTTCGGCACGCTGTATATCTCCAACCCGGATCTGGTTGAGCGTTTCCGTAGCGGCGCCCATCTTGCCGAGGCTGACAAAGAGACGTTCTATACACCAGGAGCCAAGGGCTACGTCGACTACCCGGCGTTGCAATAACACTGCTCTATCGTGCGCCGCTTGCACTCGCGGGCGGCACAGGTGTCGCCGTCCGCAAAAACTCATAACGGCGACGCGTCGTGTCGGGTGCTGCCGCTGAGTTCACATCCAGGTGCATCACCTGCCAGCCGTCTCCCTGCTTGTAGGCGGGCCACTCAGGCAGGCCAGGACCGTTAGGATTGCCGGTCTTCGCGAAGTTGATCCAATAGCTCTGCATCTGTTCGGAGAGCTTGTAATCGTCCTCTTTCCACGGCGCAGCAGGCCGCACGCGCAGGTTGCCGAAGACGTACTCGATCTCGCTGGAGTGGAAGGCTCCGGAAGTAGCCGGATGAAAGGTGTCGCCGGGCGAGGCATGCTCGAAGTGATAGCGATACACCGGAGCTTCGCCTGTCTTCACCTGCGCCTCGATCCACTCCCACGTCGAGGCGGCGATAAAGCGGTCCGCCGCGGCATCCCCCAGGCTGCGCCGCGCCTCGTCCTCATTCGTCGCGCTGTACGCCTTCATGAACTCGTCCGCATGGGGACCCCACGTGGTCTGGGCCGTCTCCCGATAGCTTTCCATCGTGACCGGCTCCTTTGGAAACCCGCCCTCATCGCGGTTCCAGCCCGCGAGCAGCGGGATGTGCGCCTGCTTGCCCGCGGCGTAAAGGGCCGGAACCGAATCCGGCAGGAACATGCCGTCGATATCGGCATTGAAACGAACACCCGGCGGCTGTTGCCCCTCGACGGCCTTCACGATGTCCGCTGCAGGCATGGCGCGCAGGTCTGTGAGCGACGTCTTGCCCAGCACATCGCGCGCAAACGCCTCACCCCGTGCTTCCGCAACGGCCAGTGTAGGAAACGGCAGCGTGCCGCGAGAAAACGCACCGCCGCTCTCGCCGATAGCATGCGCCAGCGTGTCTTTCGCCATGGGCGAAGCCATCTGTGCGCTGACCGAGAAGGAACCCGCGGACTCGCCGAAGAGCGTGATGTTGTCCGGGTCGCCCCCGAAGGCAGCAATGTTGCCTCTGACCCATTGCAGCGCCGCGGCCTGGTCCATCAGGCCGTAGTTGCCCGCAGCGTGCTGCGGTGACTCCGCCGCCAGCGCCGGATGCGCGAAGAAGCCGAAGATATTCATACGGTAGTTCATGCTGACAAGAATCACGCCCTTGTGTGCGAATACCTCGCCATCCTGACGACGCTCCGAGGTGCTGCCCGCGTAAAAGCCGCCGCCATAGACCCACACCATTACCGGCAACTTCGCGCCCACCGCAGCGGCTTGCGGAGCCCACACATTCAGCGTCAGGCAATCTTCGCTTGCGCCAGGATCATGAAAGGTCATATCCGCAAACTGGTTCACCTGCATGCAGTGCGGGCCGTAGCTCTGGGCGTTGCGCACACCCTTCCATTTCTCCGCAGGCTGCGGCGGCTTCCAGCGCAGAGGACCCATGGGCGGCGCGGCGTAGGGCACCCCAAGAAAGGCTCGAACCGTTCCATCATCGGAGAGCTTACCCCCGATCTCGCCGCTGTCTGTTTTGATCCTCAGTGAATCCTGCGCATGAGCCGTGAAGGACAGCGCGATGACGAGTGCTGCTAGGAAGCCAGGTTGCCTTACGGTCATGCCATCTCCAGGTGCGCGATGCGTGAACCATCCTAAACGGTCTTTGTGACGACGGTTTGTCTACTGTTCTCGTTCCAGAAAGAGCCGGAAAACGGTCTCCTTCTCGGTTTCGCTGTCAATGTGGAGCACTCGTTCGGCAATCGTGCGGCACAGCTCGCGTACGGAGATATCCAGCTGCGTAGCGGCCAGTTTGATTTCCGTGCTTCGTTCCAACGTCATTCCCTCACGCGCAAAACGCTGCGCCTTAGGCAGCGCCGCAGCCAGGGTGAACTCCGGCTGTAAGGCGTAGAAGTAAAGCGAAATCGGAAACAGCCAGACATCCAATCGCACCTGTAGAAGCTCGCGAGAAAGCCGCATGAGGAATGGAGCACCGAACTCCGTCACGGAGGACAGGCCGCTCTTCTTTTCCGCTTCCTCCAGCAGCGAGACATGGCGTGCGATGTAGCGCTGTCGCTCCAGGGCGGGGTACAGGAGCACAAGCCAGGAGACGCTGGCTGTAATCATCGAAATCCCAATCAGACCTTCGGCCGCCACAATGAGTCGTAGCCAGTCTGTTCGTGGATTGAGATCAAAGGTGCCAAACGTGCACAGCGCGCCAAAGGAGAAGTAGACACAGCGGATGGCACGACTCAACAGCGTAAGACTCTCTGGGGAGGTGGTAACGAAATCCCGCGGATACAGACCAAGGTAGATCACGGCGAAGCCCAGTGCCAGAAGAAGCACCCAGGACAGCAGCACTGCAACCAGCGCAAGGGGGCCAACAGCGCTTCGATAGCGTGTGTGCCGCAGCACGACAGAACACATGCGGCCAATCCAGTCGCTGAGGTTCCCGCCGCGCGCTGGATGGAAGATGTCGCTAAAGATCTCACGCAATGCAAACAAGGTGATCAGCGTCCCGGCAATTTCCAGCACGACGCGAAGGGACGCTGCGTTCATCTAGGGCCTTTCATTCTGACGCACTCCTTCTGACATCGATAGACTCGAGTCTGTAGCACGCCCGCCAGAAGGACCCCGCTCGAGATAAGGACAAGATCTCAACATCCAGTGTAAGGTCGAGCCAGCTATGCCAGCAGGGACGGCTAACGGACACATCCCAGCCCGTTCGAGTCCGCAGCGCGACTGACGATGTCGCAAACCATGTTTGCGACATGGGTTGGTAACGATGTACGCGTCTGGCGGAAAATGCCCCCGCTGTCTTACGTTGCGCGTCAAGAAACGATCCCTGTGTGGAATGCGGTTACAGGACGACTCTGCTTTGCAGCCTGCGTCCACCTTCTCCCCACCACAGACACAGCCCCGTAAACAGGACCGCACCCACAGCGCACTTCACCGCCACGGGCGCATGCGTCGGCGAGAGAAATGCCTCAAAACAACCGGCAATGATCAGCAGCGGAATGGTCGCCGAAACAAGCTGCACGGCCTCCGCGCCAGCCTTCGCCACGGAGTTCCTCCGGCGTAACTGGCCCGGGAACAGAATGCCCGCACCGATGCGCAGTCCGGCGGCCCCGGCGAGCATGATGCTGGGGATCTCCAGCGCTCCATGCGAGACCATAAACGCCAACAGGCTGCCGGCCATCTTGTGCTGCGCGCAGCAGGCGAGCACCGTGCCGACCTGCAGGCCGTTGTTGAAGAGCAGAAACAGCGTGCCCACGCCCGCCGTGATGCCCGCCGCAAAGGTAAGAAAGCAGACCGAGATGTTGTTGGTCATGATGCCGCTGGCAGCCTGCGGCTTCATGCTCAGCACGGCGTCGGTCCACATCTGGTGGTGGTTGATCTTGTCCATCATGGCCGGCCCCAGCATCAGGGCGGCGAAGTCCGGCCGCAGCAGCTGGATCAGCATACCCAGCCCAAAAGTCAGCAGAAACACGGCCGTGGCCATCCAGATATACGGCAACATGCGCCGCAACAGGCGCGGGTAGCTGTGCGCGAGGAAGTTCCAGAGGCTCGGGAACGAGACGCGCCGCCCTGAGTAGACATAGTTATGCGCTCGTCCCACCAACCGATTCAGGTATTGCTCCAGGGAGCGAGCCGATGGATCCGCACGCGCCGCCGAAAGATCCGCTGCCGCCTGCCGGTACAGCAGCCCCAGATCGCGCAGCTCGGCTCGCGGCAGGCTCTTGATCCCGGTGCTCTCCACCTGTTCCAGCAGCGATTCCAGCCGGGACCAATTACCCTTACGTTGTTCTATCCAGAGATTGGTGATCATGAGCAGCAGCTTTGAGCGGCGCGGCTTTGCCGACCAGCTTAGCATCGAGACCCCCGAACAGGTCGCCCTGGAGTTCCCCGTCGCCGGTATCGGCAGCCGTTTCGTGGCGCTGCTGCTGGATCACCTGATTCAGTTCGGCATCTTTCTTGTCCTGGGCCTGGTGGTCGTCGCGGTGATGGCCGCCGCGGGCCGGCACGGCACCGAGACCATGGGCGGCAAATGGTTTCTCGCCGGCATCATCTTCACCCTGTTCCTTATTTTCTGGGGCTATTTCGCCTTCTTTGAGGCCTTCTGGCACGGTCAGACGCCCGGCAAACGCGTCATGCATCTCCGCGTCATCAAGGACACGGGGCGCCAGATCACCCTCTTTGAATCGCTCGCGCGCAATCTGCTCCGCTACATCGACTACATGCCCAGCCTGTACCTGGCAGGCGTCATCACCATGCTCGCCAACAAGCGCAACAGGCGGCTGGGCGACCTCGCCGCCGGCACCCTGGTCATCCACGAACGCGCCGAGGCGCAGCCGCTGCTGTGGACCGGCACAGCCGGGCGCTCGACAGGGCTCTTTGCGCCGGCATCCTCACCCGGCACCGTCGACCCCTGGCTTCCCCCACCGCCAACCCAGGCTATGTTTGCCGCGGATGCTGTCGCCCGCCTGTCCCAGCGGGACCTGGTCGTGATCGAGGCCTTTTTTGCACGGGCCCTCGATCTGCCGCTGGAGACACGCGCGGCCATGGCCTACCGCATCCTGGGCGAAATGACTGCCAGAATGGGCGTGCCCTCCCCCGAGGGCAACCCGGAACGCGCGCTGGAAAGTCTCGCGGTGCAGCTCCGTGGGCAGGGACGACGCTTCTAAGTCAACCGAGCGGCAAGCAGCAAAGTCCTTTGCTCTGTCGTGGTTCGTCCCCCTACACCAGCGCACAGCAAACGCTGATCCCTCCGTTGCACTACGGGATGACAACAAGAGGAATGGGATCACAACAAGGTGAGTAGGCCGACAAAACGACAACTTAGGGCACGGGATGACGACGCCGCACTCCAGTTGTCACCCGCAGCACTCCAGTTGCCATCCAGCAGCGCGCGCTAGTTGTCATCCCGCAGCGCTCTCCAGTTGTCCCCAGCAGCAGCTCCCGTTGTCATCCCGCAGCGAAGCGGAGGGATCTGCTTCTCGCCCCCAGCGCCAAGGACCTGCAAAGCCATACGAATCACCCCTGCAAGCGCGCTCTAACTCCCTCGCGTCTGCGAAGAAAGCTGTCCATACCCCACCGCATCCGTTGCACCCGCCGGCAGCCTCAGGCTTTCGCCCTCCGCCAGAGGGTGCATGTGGTCGCGCAGCCCGGCTTTGGCTGCCGCAGCCAGCAGACGCGGCAGAGGCTCGGTCATCGGCTCACGGCCCAGCCGGAACGTATTGAAGTGCATCGGAATCATGGTCTCTGCGCGCAAATCCACGAAAGCCTGCAGCGCGTCCTCCGGACTGGTGTGTACCGACCGGTAGGTGTCCGGGGAATACGCCCCGATCGGCAACAAGGCGATCTCCGGCCGCAGTCGATTGCGGATCTCATGAAAGCCGCCGAAATACGCCGTATCGCCGGAATGGTAGAGCGTGGGCATGCCCTGTGCGGCCAGCGCGTAGCCGCCAAAGCCGCGATGGGTATCCTTGAACACGCGCGCGCCCCAGTGCTGGCAGGGTGTCGCGGTAATGGTGAGCGGGCCAAAGCTGGTCTCTTCCCACCATCGCAGTTCGCGCACCTCGCGGAAGCCAAGATCGCGCACAAGATCGCTGACGCCGTTCGGCACGATCGCCAGCGGTGCGGGCAGGCCGCGCCGGCGCATCTCGCGGCAGACCGCTCGCAGGGATGGCCGGTTCAAATGGTCCATATGCGCATGCGTCAGCAGCACGGCGTCGATCCGGGGAAGGTCACGGACCCGGACGCCGGGACGCCGCTGGCGGCGCAACACAATCAGGCGCGTGGCAAATACGGGGTCGACCAGCAAGCCCTGTCCGGCTGCCTGCAACAGGAACGAAGAGTGCCCGATAAACGTGATCGCCGTCTCGCCAGGCGCAACCTGCGGCGGGGCCTGTGGGTGGCCGGTCAGCGGGTTGGCGTGGGATTCGCGCACGAGGCGCAGCAACTGTTTCAACTTGGTCGACCGCCAGGAACGGCTTCGTCTCATCGCCATAAGCCCGTTTCTCCCCTTTTACAGATGCTGCAGGGAGCCGAAGGATTTGCGTTGCTGCCTCCACCTCGTTTTCGCGAGCTCGATCCCAACCAGACCACCCGGGCGGCGCATCTGAGGAATGTGCGCGCGAGTGGCGCAGATTTTCGCGGCCCTCGCTCGCCGGGAGACGACCGGGTATGAACGAGAGCACTCAA
>CAXTGN010000137.1:0-10617 GCA_964243455.1 uncultured Acidobacteriaceae bacterium | reverse complement strand
CCCTGATTCTTCGTTGCTTCGGAGCGGGGACGCCTGGGCTGCCCTAAGATGACGGAGGAGCTTGCGTTGACCTCCTCTCATTCCTTCTGGGCGCTTCTCGCGATTCTTTGTGTGCAAGGCGTTACAGACCTGGCTGTTCTGATCGTTGGCACACAGGAGATGGCCCTCTCGCGATCGCTGCCTTGCCTCGTCAGCGGTGCTGCGGGCGTCTTACTCGCGACTGCCTGTCTGGATTTACTGCCTGAGGCCGTTCGTTTGGCAGGATCGTCTTCGTCGGTCTGGCAGGTTCTTTTGGGCAGTCTGTTGGCTCTGTTCTGCCTGGAGGCGTTAGCGCATGGTACGGCTGACAAGCAGGCCTCGAGAGGACCTTCGAACGAGGGCATTGCTCCCCCGACGGCCGGCGACGGGAGAGCGGGGGCCCCAGTGTTGCATCACCACCCTCATTCCATAAGAGAGGTCTCGCGAGGTGCAGGACCCCTGCTGCTGGGGTCGGCGCTTCACAGCGGTGTGGATGGCCTCGCGATCGCAGCCGCTTTTGCCGTAGGCCGCGGACCGGGGTGGAGCGCGGCCGTTGCTGTGGGTCTGCACGAACTTCCGCATCGGTTGGGCGATTTCTCCCTTCTTCTCCATAAGGGTCTGTCCCGGCGTGCTGCAGCACAGATGGCGATCGCTGCCGGCGCAACCGCATTCGTGGGTGGACTTGTCGTGCTGGCTTTCGGGCACTATGCTCAGGCAGCCCGCTGGTTGACGCCTGTCAGTGCGGCCAGCTTCCTGTACATTGCCCTCGTGGACCTCGTTCCCGAAGTTCAATCACAGCACAAGAGCGGCCGCATGGGGTGGGAGATCGCCTGTCTCTTGGGCGGCGCCGGGCTCGTTGCTGCCATCATCCATTTACCGGGAGAGTGACCTTGTTACGCATTGGCGTTGACCTTGGGGGAACAAAAACAGAGGCAATCGCTCTGGACGGCAGCGGCCGCGAGCTAAAGCGACTGCGCATGCCGACCCCGCGGGATGATTACGACGGCACAATCGAGCGCATTGCCGGCCTTGTGAAAGAGATCGAGACGATTCTTGGCGAAACAGGAACCGTCGGTGTCGGCATCCCGGGCACCATCATCGCTGCGACGGGCCTGGTGAAGAATGCAAACTCGGTCTGGCTGAACGGAAGGCCGTTGGCCGAGGATCTGTCACGAGTCCTGAAAAGGGAAGTCCGTTGCGCCAACGATGCAAACTGTTTCGCTGTTAGTGAAGCAACCGATGGCGCAGGGGTCGGGAAGCCGGTTGTGTTTGGTGTCATCCTGGGCACGGGCTGCGGCGGTGGCATGGTCATGCACGGCTATGTTCACGCGGGCCCGAATGGCCTGAGCGGAGAGTGGGGACACACACCTTTACCCTGGCCCACGGCCGAAGAAGTGCCCGGCCCGGCATGCTATTGCGGTCGCTCGGGGTGCCTTGAAACGTGGATCTCTGGCACGGGTTTCGAGAGAGACTACCTGCGCACAACAGGGGACACGTTGAATGGCCGCAAGATCCTGGAGCGCATGCGGCATGGAGACGAGGTTGCGACTGCGGCATTCGTTCGTTTACGCAATCGGATCGCTCGCGGTTTGGCAATGGTTGTCGACATCCTTGACCCGGATATCGTCGTGGTTGGAGGAGGACTTTCCAACATCGATGAGTTGTATGGAGAAGAGTTGGACCGACTCATCGCCCAGTACACGTTTGGCGGAAAAACGCACACGCTGGTAGTGAAAAATCGCCATGGTGACTCCAGCGGCGTACGAGGAGCAGCCTGGCTTTGGCCTGCAATTTAGGGATCCACCCGAGCTAAAGGCCGAGTAAAGCTGGCCATTCGATGGGGCTATCGCACATCAAGTCCGGCTGCGCGAGTTCCAGAGACTGGGGTGCCAGGCCGTAGCGGCAACCGAGGCTTCGCACTCCTGCACGCCGTGCTGTCATAACGTCTGCCTCGGCATCGCCAATCATCACCACCCTGCTCGGATGGAGGTGATCAGGTTTCGGAGTGCCGTTTCGCCTGATCGCTTGTGCCTCTGTCATCAACGTCTGTAGACCGACGGGGTCCGGCTTCTTTGTGCTGAAGGAATTGCCGCCATAGTTGGCGAAAAAGAGGGCAGAAAGGCCCAGACTCTCGCAAATCTCACGCGAAGGACGAACGGGTTTGTTTGTTAACACTGCCAGGAGTAGCTCGGGATGGTCTTTCCGGATCATCGAAAGCGTAGGCAGCACCCCGTCGTACAAGCGGGTGTTGTCGAGTTTGTGCTCTTCGTAGAAGTCGAGAAAGTAGGAAAATGCACTCTCAAACTGCTTCTGCTGCTGGATCCGTTCCCCTTGCGGGCGATCGGGGACCTCCGCAGTCCCTAGGGCACGACGGACGAGCGCTGCGGCGCCGTCCCCAATGAAGCTTGTGATGACCTCATGAGGCAGAGGTGAGACGCCGACATAGGACATGGCCGCGTTCACCGAGAGACAGAGGTCCAACGAAGAGTCGATCAGCGTTCCGTCCAGATCGAAAACCAGAAGCCACGGGGAATTTTCAGGCATTCACCGCTTTGGATGCTCCCGATCCGGCTCAGTCTCGAAATACGCCCCAGAGCTAAGCGTATTTCCTGAGGATACCGAGAACTCTTCCCTGGATGCTGACGTTTGCAGCAGGAGCGTAGATGGGCGTCATCTCGGCATTGGACGGCTGCAGACGGATGAGGCTTCCTTCCCGATAGAAGCGCTTCAGCGTAGCGTCGGAATTGTCTACCAATGCCACGACGATCTCGCCTTCGCGTGCCGTGCGTGTGCGCTCGACCAGAACGAAGTCTCCCGAAACGATGTGCTCGTCGCGCATCGAATCACCCCGCACCTCCAGGGCGAACACCTCGCGCGCGCCAATGATGTCGCTGAGGGAGATGGTCTCTGCCGTTTCGATGGCCTCTACAGGGCGGCCAGCCGCAATCCTGCCAAGCAGCGGGAGCCGATCACTGCCCTTCCTGGCATTGCGCTGAGGCAGGACATCGATGGACCGACTCCGGTTATGCGAACGCTGCAGCAGACCCTTGCTTTGCAGATTCGTGACGTGCTTGTGCACTGTCGCCAAAGAGTTAAGTCCAAGACCGGTCGCAATCTCCTCGTAAGAAGGGGAGTAACCGTTACGCGAGGTGAAGTTGGACAGGAAATCCAGGACTTCCTTTTGGCGACGTGTGATGGCCATGGTGGAGATTGTAGCGAATAAAAAGCGAACTGCAAACGTTTTTCTCAGCGAATCTCCTCATGCACTATTCCCGAAACGGGACGATGTTTTCCAGCTTCCCGAAACAGGAATAACCAGCTTCGATTCCCGCATTTAGACATTGCTGAAGCGAACGTAATGCGAAATCTTGGTTGCAGGTCACCGAGGGTCGTGACTCGAAACCATCCCTAGAGAAGGCACAGGATCAACGAAATGCGCACGCAGATTTGCCAGCCAGAGTCGCAGCAAAATACATTCCACAGCGTTCCCGAGTCCATCAGCTCCACCGGAGCACAAGAGCCCGCTTCTGTCCTGTCCGGCCTCAAGGTGGAGTCGTCCATGAGCAGCATGGAACGTGATGCGCTGATTCTCGAGCACCTGCCCACCGTACGTTACATCGCACGTAGGGTGTATGAGCGCCTGCCGCAACATATCGATTTCGATGACCTGGTATCGGCAGGTCTGGTGGGCCTTCTGGATGCAGCCAGTAAGTTTGACCTGAGCAAGAAGGTCCAATTCAAGAGCTACGCCCAGTTTCGGGTCCGTGGTGCGATTCTTGACTCCCTGCGCATGTTGGACTGGAGCCCCCGCGAGCTGCGCCGCAAGGGGCGGGAGATGTCAGAAGCCATCCGCACACTCTCATGCAAGCTGGGCCGCACACCTTCCGATGCAGAGATAGCCCAGGAGATGGGCTTGGCCCTCCCCACCTTTCATCAGATCACCGGTGAACTGAAGGGTCTTGAGGTGGGCAGTCTGGATCTCGATTCCACCGAAGAATCCGGCGATGCCGAGGTGAACTTCGTCGCAGCACCCTCTTCGGAAAATCCCCTGCTGCTGTGCATTCAGCACGAAACGCGGGAGCAGCTTGCCGCTGCCATTCAGACTCTTCCGGAAAAGGAGCGTCTTGTGCTTACTTTGTCATATTACGAGGAACTCACCCTGAAGGAAATTGGGTTGACCTTGGGAGTCGTGGAATCCAGAGTGTCGCAGATCCGTTCCACCGCTGTACGCCGTCTCCGTAAAGCCCTTACGCGCCCGGCTCAGACCGCTTCGAATTAGGTCATCGGGTCAAATAAGACCTTTCACGAGAAAGTTCGAGCAGATCGTTAAAGTTTTCGGCAAACCGGTCGATGAGGAGGGAGAGGAAGGACGAAGAGAAAATGTCAAGACATGAGAGCGCCCCGCCGAAGGCAGTTCGCCAAACATCACTGAAGGAGGAGAGAAGGAGTTCGCAGATCTTCGCGCGATCCCAGGCGCTCGACCAACTGATGCCCGCAGCTGCTTGTGTTGAGGGAACGGTGCGCTTGGACAAGATTTTGACGCTTCGCCGTGCGATTGCAGCGGGTACGTACTGCATTTCAGCAGAAAAGGTAGCCGAAGCTATGCTTCGGCGGAGCTCTTGGCGAGAAGAGTGCGGTTCAGAGTACCCTGCCTAGAGGTGAAGTGGATCGGCCAACACGCGGATGGCCTCGGACACTTGCGGAAGGGTCGAAACGATGGGTGAGTGGTTGCAGCTGAAAGCGCGGGACGGACAGGAACTTACGGCGTACCTTGTCAGGCCTGATGGTGAAATCAAGGGCGGGCTTGTTGTCATTCAGGAAATTTTTGGCGTAAACGCTCACATCCGGAGCGTGGTGGAGAGCTACGCGAAGCAAGGGTATGTCGCTATCGCCCCCTCTCTGTTTGACCGTTTCGAGCCGGGTGTACAGCTCTCCTACAACGGAGAGGATATGCAGAAGGCATTCGCTCTGTATGGGAAGCTCGACCCGAAAACGGCCATTCTTGATGTTGCAGCTGCCTTTGAGCAGGTCCGACAAGAAGGCCAAGGGGTAGGTGTCCTTGGTTTCTGCTACGGGGGCTTGATGGGGTGGCTTTCCGCAACGCGGGGGCGTGAAGCGGGCTTTGAGCCAAAGTGCACCGTAGGCTACTACGCCGGAGGCATAGGCAAGGTTGCGTCGGAGGATCCGCACTGCCCGGTGATGCTTCACTTCGGAGCGGAAG
Organism: uncultured Acidobacteriaceae bacterium; assembly: GCA_964243455.1. Taxonomy (GTDB): domain Bacteria; phylum Acidobacteriota; class Terriglobia; order Terriglobales; family Acidobacteriaceae; genus Granulicella. The sequence continues at coordinate 5,378 of CAXTGN010000137.1, read as the reverse complement.
ACACTCACATCGGTTCTGATCAGATCGAGGCAGTCCGCAACGCTCACCCCGAAGTGGAGCTTTTTATTTACCCAGGCGCCGGCCATGCCTTCAACCGCGACGTAGATCCTCAAAGCTACAACGCAGACGCTGCTGATCAGGCACGTGAGCGGACGCTCTCTTTCCTGGGGAAAAACATCAACTCTTCTTCGAGCAGAACATAAGATCAGGAAGCGAGCAGTCGATCTCGACTGACTCTGCATGGTATCCTCTTTGCTGGACACTGAGAGAAGTTACTAGAGCATAAAGAATCAGGAGCAAGTACCCGCCGTGTTGGCACCTGCAAAGAAATCTGAAATTATTACAAACTTTCGCACTCACGACTCGGACACTGGAAGTCCCGAGGTGCAGATCGCGATCCTCAGCTCGCGCATCAGCGAGCTGACAGAGCACTTCCGAACGCACAAGAAAGACCATGGATCGCGCCGCGGTTTGTTGATGCTGGTTTCCAAACGGCGTCGGCTGCTCGATTACCTCAAGAAGACGGACTCGGATCGTTACCGCGACGTCATTGGCAAACTGGGCATTCGCAAGTAGGCGAGCTCGGCCGCGGGTTACCGCGGTTGTCCGGAGTACATACGATCACAACTCCCTTTACCGCGCGGCACTTGCCCGAAAGCCTCATGGCTTTGGGAGCATTCTCGGGTAAGTATCCGGCTCGCAGCTGCAGAGCAGCACGCATGAACGATGTGAAATCAGCCCCGTCGATGGCAGTGTGCCGTTGTACGGGGCTTTTTGCCGCGTGCGCAAGCTCACCAGGCTGCTTCAACCTTAAAGATCTGAACACAAGAGAACAAAGGACGAGATGATGCAGGACATCACAGTTGAGCTTGCAGGTGGCAAGCAGATTCGATTCGAAACAGGGCGGCTCGCCAAGCAGGCATCTGGCGCTACCTTTGTGAGCAGTGGCGACAACGCCGTGCTGGCCACGGCTGTTGCTTCGCCTGACCCCAAAGAGGGCATCGACTTTTTCCCGCTCACGGTGGAGTACCGGGAGTTTACCTATGCGGGTGGTCGCATCCCCGGTGGCTTTATCAAGCGCGAAGGCCGGCCCAGTGAGAAGGAGATCCTGACGAGTCGTCAGATCGACCGTCCCATTCGTCCCCTCTTTCCCGAAACGTTCCGGAACGAGACCCAGGTAGTCGCCTTTGTGTATTCGGCGGATCGTGAGAACGATCCAGACGTACTTGGAATCAATGGCGCGAGCTGCGCGCTTGCGCTGAGTGATATTCCTTTCCACGGACCCGTCGGAGCCGTTCGCATCGGCGTCCTGGAGAGTGGCTTCGTTGTGAACCCAACCTACGCGGAACGTCTTACCAGCACGTTGAACATCATGGTGGTCGGTACCGAGGAAGGGATCACCATGATCGAATCCGGAGCGCGCGAAGTCGAAGAAGAGCGCGTTGTGGATGCGATTGAGTTCGCTCATGCCGAGATCAAAAAGATCGTGGCAGCGATCAAGGACCTGGCGTCCCGCGCAGGGAAGCCGAAGCGACAGGTCGCTGAGGTCGAGATCGATCAGGCCTACGCAGACGAATTGTCTGCAAAGGTTGGCCAACAGCTCAAGGAAGCGCTGGACACGCAGATGTATCCAAAGTTCGAGAGCTACGCTAAGGTCCGTGAGATCAAGGAAGACCTAAAGAAGCAGTTGCCCGAGGGGCAGCCAGAACACGGAAAGAAGCTGTCGAAGTATTTCGAACTTCTACGGGAAAAGACCTTCCGCGATCAGGTGCTGAACGAACGCATCCGCCCGGATCATCGTGCATTTGACGAAATTCGCAAGGTCACCATCGAGACTGGTGTTCTGCCCCGTGTGCACGGATCTGCAGTGTTCACCCGTGGCGAAACGCAGGCGCTGGTTTCGGCAACCCTGGGCACCGCCGATGACATGCAGCGCATGGAGTCCTATGAAGGCGAGCAGAAGCGCCGGTTTATGTTGCACTACAATTTCCCGCCGTTCTCTGTCGGCGAAGTTGGGCGGATGACGGGCGTTGGGCGACGCGAGATCGGGCACGGCGCTCTGGCGTGGCGCGCGATCGAGGCTGTACTGCCCGCAGAAGATGAGTCACCCTACACGCTGCGCGTTGTTTCCGACATCCTGGAGTCGAATGGATCGTCGTCGATGGCCACAGTCTGTGGAGCCTCCCTGTCCTTGCTGCAGGCAGGCATCAAGCTCAAGGCTCAGGTAGCAGGCGTGGCTATGGGACTCGTGAAGGAAGGCGAGAGTTACGCCATCCTCAGCGACATCGCAGGCGCGGAAGACCACTACGGCGACATGGACTTCAAGGTTGCCGGCACGCGCAAGGGCATTACGGCTCTTCAGATGGACATCAAGATCATGGGCATCACGCCAAAGATCATGCGGGAGGCGCTCGATCAGGCACGTCGCGGCCGGATCTTCCTGCTGGACACTATGGATGCGGTCATCTCGGCACCCAGCGAAGAGACCTCCCAGTATGCGCCTCGAATTCACACGTTGCAGATCCCCACGGACAAGATCCGGGATCTGATCGGACCTGGCGGCAAGACGATCCGCGGCATCATCGACGCCACGGGCGTGAAGATCGACGTTGAGGATTCGGGTCGTGTCAATGTGGCTTCGAGCGACGCGGATGGTCTGAGCAAGGCCATTCAGATGATCAGCGATCTCACCGCCGTGCCGGAAGTAGGCAAGACCTACCTTGGCAAGGTGGTTCGCCTCGCAGAATTCGGGGCCTTTGTCGAGATCTTCCCCGGGACTGACGGATTGCTACACGTCTCCGAAATCGCGGAACATCGCGTGAAGGACGTCAAGGACGAGCTCCGCGAGGGTGATCAGGTCCTTGTCAAGGTGCTCGCGATCGAAGGGAACCGCATCAAGCTGAGCCGAAAAGCGGTTTTGCGCGAGCAGCGCGCGAAGCTGGGCTTGCCTGAGGTTCCGGAAGGGAACCAGGAGGCTGGCCGGGGCCGGGGCGAGCGCAGCGAACGGAGCGACCGTGGGGAACGTGGGCCAAAGCTAGAGGAGACGCCCCACGAGGAGACGATCACTATCAGTGGGGGAGCCGAGGACTTCGAAGACGATGACGAGGACTTCGACACCGAGGACGATGGCGCCGAGGAAGGTGAGCTCGTCACTGCACAAGGAGGCGATGCAGAAGGCGGCCAGGCGGCGCCCGGCGAAGGGAAGCCGGCAGGTACCGCCCGACGCCGTCGTCGTCGGGGACGGCGCTCTGGCCCCGGCGGCTCAGGTCCCGGCACAGCCAGCACACCTCAGGGTGGCAGCAGCCGGTAGCCTGAGCTCGCCATGATCGCACCTGCATTCCAAATTGGAGGGCCGTGTCTCCGGACGCGGCCCTTCTCTGCTTTCTGTACGAGATCATTCTGGTGAACCGTCGTCTGCAGACATATGCGAGAGCCTGGCCGCTTGGTCTGCTTTGCGTTCTGGTGAGCAGTCGTTGGCTCATTGAACAAGCAGTGCCGAGCGCAGCTTCGAGCTTCTGGACACAGGCGGTTGGTTGTCTCCTGGCTGCGGGTTGCGTTGGCGGCTTCAGGGCAATTCGGTCACGCAGCGGTGTGGTTCTGCACAGCCGGGTCACTGTAAAAGGCGTGCTCGGCTACACGCTGGCCTTCAGCGGACCCGCACTCGCGGGGAGCCTTTTCGGCAAACACATCAGCTCGAACAATGGAACCCTTGCAATGGCACTCACGCCTGTCGTGATTGCCACAACCGTATCGGTCCTGGACAGCAGCGGAGACGGAGATCTGATTGGCTCGCTGTTGCCGGGTTTGGCGGGGTTGACGGGGCTTCTACTGCTGTTGCCTCAACCAACGTTCCGAAGCTGGATGCCCTGGTGCGCACTCGGTGCTATGCCCCTGCTGGCGGGCGCAGGAGCCACGATGAGTCAAAGGCTGGAGCAGCCGAAAGAATCGCGGGCAGATGCGGGGCCCTACAGCCTTGTATTTGGTCTCGTCATGGCTGGCATCACGTTTGGAGTGTTAGCGACCCTTCAGAGACGAGGGAGTGCGGGGTCTGGAACAGCGTGCGGCCTGGATGCTCTCACGGCGTTGCTGAGCCTCCTTACCCTGGCACGCATGGGAGCGGTCCGGTGGGGGGCACAATTTCTCCTCATCCCTCTTCTGGGGCTCGTGGAAGGCACTGTTCTGCTGCATCCCTTCCTCGATGTATGGTCCTGGATCGGCATGGGACTGATCGCGTTGGGCAGCCTGCGCCTGCTGCTTTCCCCAACGGATGAGCGTGCCGCTGTCTCTGTCAGGTTAGGTCTCGAGCGTCCGTTGCCCCCCGCGTGATTCCCCTACCTGTTCGGCCCCCGAAGCTTTTTGTACACTCAAGGCAATGGCAGCTTCCATGTACATCGTCGTGGAGGGAGAGGACCCCGGCTTTGACATCTATGTAAACGGCCGGGCACTGGCGCGTCAGGAGGCTGGTTTGGAGCGGCTGGCACACACTCTCGGTGTGCAACCCCTGCTGGACTTCTTCTCAGCTGACGAGAACTCCATGGCGCTGCTGATCGAAGAGGGCGCGGGCAACCCAGACCTTCTGCACCGTCTGCCGCCCCCACAGTGGTACCGCCCAGAGGACGGAATAGCAACCGTTCGCGGCCTGATCGAGGCTCTGGAGCAGGAACCTCGCCGGCTGGGGAAGGAAAGCGCTGCCGTCCTGAGTGAGTTGATGGAGTACGAACGAGTTCTGCAGAAAGCCGCAGAGCGTCAACTCCGATGGCACCTTGCATTTAGTTGGAGATAGGTCGGGTGCGTCTTGCTCCTGCTTGGGGCTGACAGGGCGCTGTTGCTTGAGGCGGGCCGCACACAACGATGCCCGGGGAATGCGGCGGCAAATGGAAAAGGAGCCGTTCTGGCTCCCTTTCGTACCGTCTCGCGAGCAGCTTAAAACGGCTGACCGGTTGAGGCTGCGGCAGCAGGGGAAGGAGCGCTCGAGGATGAGACGGCGTTGCTTCCCGGTGAAGGAGTTCCGGACCCCAGGCCGAGCTTGATCAGAGCTCGAGAGTCCGGCACGAACTTGGTCTGCCAGCCATTCTCGGTCTGGAATCTCTGCATGGCAGAAATGGAGGCTGAATCCCAGCTACCGCTGGGGTCGCCGGTGAGGTAACCGCGTTGGATGAGCGCGGACTGGATCTCAGTCGCGCGCTCGGAGCTGATGCCGGCATAGGAGGAGTGCTCTGTGATATGTCCTACATGCGTGCTGCGAGCTGACGTCGATCGGCGAACGATGGCGTGTGAGCTCGTGTGATGATGAGGCCGAACCGCAGAGAACGCGGTTGGGCATAGAAGCAGAAAACTGGCTGCAAGGGGCAGAACAGACAGACGACGCATCAAAAGTC
>CAXTGN010000136.1:0-10647 GCA_964243455.1 uncultured Acidobacteriaceae bacterium | reverse complement strand
TCTTGTTGCGCGGGTTCCGCTCCAGCGTGAGCATGTGAAGAACGGAATCCTCATCCAGGATGCGCTCTGCCAACGTCTGCTTGATCTTCGGAAGCCTGATCGGGACGCCGGCGTTGAACTGCAGGTAGCCCGTCTTCTGCCCGAAGCTCAGAAGCGACTTGAGGGACGAGAGCTTGCGGCACTGCGTTCCGGTGGAGTGTTTGGCCAGCGTGTCCTGGTACGCCTGTAGATCGCCAAGCGTGACCTGGCGCAAGGGCAGGCGGACGAACGCCATGAAGGCGGCAGTGTCGGCCGCATAGGCACGCACCGTCCCGGCGCTTCGACCGTGCAGCCACATGGCAATCAGGTGCTCGTCATCCCTGGCCTGAACTATGCCGACGACCGCCGATCCCGGAGCGCCGGCGCCCGTGCCGGGCGGGATGATCGTGATGGCTTGGTCTTCCACGGCTCGAACACCCCTGCTCCGGCTAAACTCGTCCAGTGCAAGATAAGATGACTTCTCTTGCACTGGCAAGTCTGATCCATTTGCGCGAGTTAAATTGATGCTAATCAACTCAGAGGCGAACATAAGCTTTGGAAGGTAAGCTATCTACGAGGTGATTCGCCAAAACGGCGAGTCGATCAACAGCCAAAAGGCACGCCTACCGTGAGCGCCAAAGACGTACGGACCAAGAGCAATACAAAGCGGCCTGCCGCTCAAATAGTTAGAGTCCCCGCCAAACCTAAGCGACGACCCAGGAACAAGCCGGTTCCGTTGAAGGAGACCATCTCGACTGAGATGCAGATCCAGTTCGGCGAAAACGTCAAGGCGCGCCGCAACGAGCTCGGTATTTCTCAGCAGGAACTTTCAGCGATAACCGGGTATAGCCAGCAGTACCACTCTAAGGTCGAGGCCGGGGAGATGAATGTTAAGCTGGACACCATGCAGGTTTTTGCCAAGGCGCTAGACACAACGATTTATGCGCTTCTCGGCATCCAGCCCTAGTCTGACGAAAATGCGCCCGATGCGTTAAAGGGTATTGCCCCAAAGGTTTACATTGTGCAGAATGTTAAAGTGATCGGAGCGCATGGCTCGTCGGTCGCTTCAACAGGTAGACGATGTCGGATTTCGGCAAGCCTTCCGCACGGGAAGAGCAAGGACAGCGGCTTGCTGAGTCGCTGAGACGTCAGCTCGGCCCGGTCGGCTGCGGTGCGCTGCAGGCCGCCGGGGTGTTCGAGCTCATGCTCAACCCGGACGGCCAGCTCTGGCAGGACCGGCACGGCTCCGGCATGACCAGCATCGGAGCGATGCACGCCGCTGCCGCGGAGACCTTCATCGGCACCGTCGCGTCCATGCTGCGCTCGACCGTCACGCGCGAGAGCCCGATCTTGGAGTGTGAGCTTCCGAACGATGCGCCGTTCTATGGCGCGCGGTTCGAGGCGATGCTCCCCCCGGTGGTCGAGGCTCCGACCTTCACAATCCGGCTGCCTGCGTCTCGGCTGTTCACGCTTGCCGACTACGTGGAGCACGGGATCATGACGCTGAGGCAGCGGGTCATGATCCAGGAAGCCGTCGAGGCCCGGCGGAACATCCTCGTGGTCGGCGGCACCACGACGGGCAAGACGACCCTCACGAACGCAATCCTGCACTATATGAGTACGGTCGCGATGGACCACCGGCTCGTGCTGCTGGAGGATACGCGCGAGCTCCGGTGCACGTCCCCCAACGTCGTGGCGCTGCGGACATCCTCGACGATCAGCATGCAGCGGTTGCTGATGGCGACCATGCGGCTGCGTCCGGACCGGATCGTCGTCGGCGAGGTCCGTGACGGTGCTGCGCTGTCCCTGCTCAAGGCTTGGAACACCGGACATCCCGGCGGGATCTCGACGATCCATTCGAACGACGCTCGCGCCGGCCTCGTGCGCCTGGAGCAGTTGATCGCAGAGGTCAGTCCTACCCCCATGCCCGCCCTCATCGCGGAGGCGATCGACCTCATCGTGTCGATTGCCCACACCGCGGAGGGGCGGCGTGTCCGCGAGGTCATCGCGGTCAACGGCTACGTCGATGGAGCCTATCAGACCACCAGCCTGGAGTAGATCAATGCGGACGCTTCGTCACAATCCTCGCGCTCTGTTTGGGCTCGCCTTGTTCGGCGCCCTGTTCCTTCTCAGCCCTGGCGTGGCGCATGCCTCCACGGCTGGAGGCGGCTTACCGTGGGATTCGATCCTGCAAACCCTGGTGCAGGACATCACCGGCCCGGTGGCGTTCAGCATCTCGCTGCTGGCCATGGTCGCCTGCGGCGCTGCCCTGATCTTCGGCGGTGAGATCAACGAGTTCATCCGTCGCATGATCATGCTGGTCCTGGTGGCGGCCTTCCTCGTCACGGTGACAAATTTCGCCAGCGCCCTCGGGATCACCGGGGCGATCGTTTGAGCCTCAACAGAGCCCCGTTCCACCGCGTTCTGCACCGCCCGCACCTGTTCATGGGGGGTGAACGCGAACTGACGTTGTTCGCGGCGCTCATCGCCGGGGGGCTGGCCATCACTGGCCAGAACCTCGTCGCGCTGGGGATCGGGGCCTTGCTCTGGTTCGGCTGCATCGGCGTCTTCAGGCAGATGGCGAAGGCCGACCCTCAGATGAGTCTCGTCTATCGGCGCTACATCCGGTTCCGCAGCTACTATCCGGCACGCTCGCGTCCCTTCATCGGCAACACGATGAGTGCGGCCCGGCAGTGGACGATCCTGCTTGGTGGAGCCGCCGTCCTGTTCCTGCTGCTGATCACGGTGGCCTAGAATGCTGGCGACCAAGAGCTTCCGCTCCAAAGCTGAGGGCCTGCCCGACCTGCTTAACTGGAGCGTGCTGATCGAGAACGGCGTTGTCCAAGGCAAGGACGGCAGCCTGATGGCGGGCTACTACTTCCGCGGTCGCGACATCCAGAGCAGCACCGACAACGAGCGCAACAACATTGCGCGACAGATGAACAAGGCGCTGGCCCGGCTGGGTGCCGGCTGGTCGACCTGGGTGGATGCGGTGCGGCTGACGGCGTCCAGCTATCCGCCGGCAGAGCTATCGCACTTCCCCGATCCGATCTCCCGCCTTGTCGATGCGGAGCGTCGTGCGCGGTTCGAGGCCGAAGGGCTGCACTTCGAGAGCACCTACGTCCTGGTGCTCCAGTACATGCCGCCGCTGCGCCGCAACAGCCGGCTTGCTGACCTGATCTATGACGACGACGAGACCGAGACCAACACACCGGCCTCGCGCATCCTGGTCGCCTTCCAGAAGTCGCTGAGCGCCCTGGAGGATACGATCGGCGACGTGGTCAAGCTTGACCGCATGGTCTCCTACGAAATGACCGACCGGCACGGCCTGGATCACTTCAGGGATGAACTGGTCAACTACCTGCACTTTGCGCTTACGGGCTCCAACGTCGAGTTGAACCTCCCGCCAGCCGGCGCCTACCTCGACGCGGTGCTGGGTGGTCGCGAGCTATGGGCCGGCGACACACCGAAGCTTGGCGACGAGTTCATCATGTGCGTCGGGATTGAAGGGTTCCCGGCAGAAAGCTTCCCCGGCATCCTCGACGCCCTCGACCACCTGGCGATCCCGTATCGCTGGTCGAGCCGGATGATCTACCTCGACAGGCACGAGACCTTGGCCGACCTGAAGCGCTACCGGCGCAAGTGGAAGCAGCAGGTCCGCGGCTTCGTCTCGCAGGTGTTCAAGACGTCCGGAGGCAGCGTCAACGAAGACGCGCTGCTGATGACCAAGCAGGCCGATGACGCGCTGACGGAGGCCAGCTCCGGCCTCGTGGGCTTCGGCTACTACACGCCCATCATCGTCCTGATGGAGGCTGACCGCGCCGTCCTGCAGGAGAACGCCAGGATGGTGGTTCGGGAGATCGAACGCGAGGGCTTCTCGGCTCGCATCGAGACTATCAACACGATGGAAGCTTGGCTCGGATCGCTTCCCGGACACGTCCTGCCGAACGTCCGGCGTCCGCTGCTGCATACCGAGCACCTGTCGCACATGCTGCCGCTGGCGTCGGTCTGGACCGGCAAAGACGAGAACCCCTGCCCGATGTATCCGCCGCACTCGCCGCCGCTGCTCTACGGGGCAACCACGGGGGCGACCCCGATGCGGTTGAACCTGCATGTCGACGATGTCGGGCACTGCCTGATGTTCGGGCCGATCGGCTCGGGCAAGACCACGCTGCTGGCCACCATCGCGATCCAGGCACTCCGCTACCGCGACGTGATGGTCTGGTCGTTCGACTACAAGCGAGGGATGCTCGCCACGGTGAAGGCGTGTGGCGGCCGACACTATGATGTCGCCGGGGAGGACAGCCTTTCCTTCTGCCCGCTCAGCGAGCTCAGGACGGCCGATGACCTGGCATGGGCGGAAGACTGGATCGCGACGTGCTTCCAGCTTCAAGTGGGAACGCCCCCGTCCCCGGATCAGCGCGACGCCGTGCACCGGGCGATGCTGCTGTTGCAGAGCGACACTGCGCCGGGCGCCCGGACGCTGACCCATTTCGTGGCCACGGTGCAGGACAACGAGGTACGCGCTGCGCTGCGCTACTACACGCTGGAAGGCGCCCTCGGCAGGATGCTCGACGCGTCTGAGGACAGCATCGCCTACGACCGGCTGATGGCCTTCGAGATGGAGGATCTGCTGGCGCTCAAGGAGCAGTCGGCGATCCCGGTGCTGCTCTACCTGTTCCGGCGGTTCGAGCAGTCGCTCAAGGGTCAGCCGACCTACCTGCTGTTGGACGAGGCATGGGTGGTGCTAGGCCATCCGGTGTTCCGCGCCAAGCTGGCTACGTGGTTGCGCATCACGCGATCGAAGAACTGCGCGGTGGTGATGGCGACGCAGTCTCTCTCGGACGCGCATAAGTCCAACATCCTCGACATCCTACTGGAGTCCTGCCCGACCAGGATCTACTTGCCGAACGAAGAGGCGGAAACCCGCGGCTCAGCCAACGTGCCAGGACCACGCGACTTCTACGAGGCGATGGGCCTCAACGAACAGCAGATCAGCATTATCCGTCATGCCGTGCGCAAGCGGGAGTACTACCTCGTGCAGCCCGATGGCCGCCGTCTGTTCGAGTTGAACCTCGGGCCGGTAGCGCTCGCCTTCTCCGGCGCGACGTCCGAGGGCGTGGTGCGGGAGATCAACCGCATGGAGCAGCAGCACGGTGCTGCGTGGCCTTTCGCGTGGCTGGAAGCCAAGGGGATCAAATATGACCAGCTTCAATAACGGTCAGACGCCGGACAACCCTGTGAACAAGAACGAAGGCGACACTCCCTCTCGGACTGGGATCCCGATCTTTCACTGGATCATGGCAGCGGTCTGGGCGCCTTGTTTGATGTTCGGAATCTATGTGGAAGTCGACAAGCTAGTCGACGCGCTGCCTTCTGCGCCAACCAGCAAAAATAGCGCGGCGCACAGCGAACGGCCGGTGCAGGCAATGCAAAGGCAGGACCACAAATGACTGTCAGAAAGGCACTTGCAGTCGCGTCTGTTCTCGGTGCTCTGGCACTTCCGGGCACGGCACGGGCTCAGTTCGGCGGCGACGTCGTCACGTGCACGAACTGCTCCGACCTCGCGACCCAGCTTATCCAGGACGGGCGGGAGGCGTCGTCCTACGCCACGCAGCTTCGCCAGTACACCAACGAACTGAACATGTACACCAACATGATCCAGAACACGACAGCGCTGCCCGTGAGCATCTGGGGCACGGTGCAAAGCGACATCATGCAGGTGCAGTCGATCGCTCGCGGCGCCTCGCTGCTGGCCGGCAACAGCGGCTCGATCCTGAGCCAGTTGAACACCGCCGGCAGCTATGCGAACCGCATCGGCAACGTGCCCTTCATGCTGAACCAGTTCAACAATTATCAGCAGATGGCCGGCAACAACTTGAACACGATGGGCCAGCAGCTCGGCCTGCAGCAGAACCAGGAAGCCAACGACACCAACATCCTTGCCGCTCTGGAGGCTCATTCCACCAACGCCGTCGGTCAGCTACAGGCAATCCAGGCAGGCAACGAGCTATCGCACCAGACCGGCACCCAGCTTCTTGAGATCCAAACCACGCTGTCGACCGAAGCGCAGATGGTCGGGACACAGCAGGCCATCGACGCGGATCGCAACGCTACCGACGACGCGTGGGAGTCCGCGGCGATCAACACGCCGTTGCCGCCGTATCAAGGCAATCCGGCATACTGAGGGACCGACCCGATGCTCAACATCTTCACGCGATCGTCTCTGGCCTTTCTCGTTCTGGGAGCAGGACTAGGCTGCGGCAGCACGCTGCTGCTGAAGAGCACCGCGACGACGAAAGTGGTCATGGCCTGCCCTGACACCCATCAGGCCGATCGCGATCTCCCGCTGGGTGTTCCCCCGAAATATACCGGCAATCCGACATACTGATGCGCAAGCTCTATCTCGCCGTTGCCGCGTCCGCTGCTGCTTTCGTGCTGATGGGCACACCGGCACACGCAGGCACGCTCGACGATATCATCACGACCTTTCAAGGTGTCTCGACCGGCTGGCAGGGACCGCTACGCGAGTTCGCCACGCGGACCTTCGGGCTGCTGTCGCTCATCTCGCTGGCGCTGGCAGGCTTCAAGCTGGCGTTTCGCAACGCCGACTTGGGCGAGTGGATGGCGGAGCTCGTCAACCAGATCCTTTTTCTTGGGTTCTTCCTGCTGCTACTGGAAAACAGTGTCGACTATGGCCTTCTGATCATCCAGTCGTTCCGGCTCGCGGCGTCGCAGGCCGGTGGAACGGGGATGTCCCCGACCGACGTATTTAATGCCGGCCTCAACCTCGCAAGCGTAGTGTATTCACAAAGCTCGTTCATTCGACCCGAACGGAGCTTGGCCTTGATCATCGCCGCTATGGTGGTGGTGATCTGCTACGCGCTCATCGCGGCCGAGATGCTGGTTGCGCTGATTGAAAGCTACGTCGTCATCTCGGCCAGCGTGCTGTTCATGGCGATGGGCGGCCTGACCTACACCAAGGAGATCGCGATCAGCGTTCTCCGTTACACGTTCTCCGTCGGTGCCAAGCTGTTCATCCTGCAACTGCTGGTCAGCACCGGCAAAGGCATCATCAACCAAGCGGTCCAGTCCTTCACGGTGTTCTCCTATAACGCGATGTTCACCGTGATCGGCTGCTCCATCGTCCTGCTGGTTCTGGTCAGGCAACTGCCGACGACGCTTCAAGGTATCATCAACGGCTCGCACAGCGTCGGCAGCGGCACCGGTTTGATAGGAGCCGCGGCTTTCGTCACGTCGACTGCGGTTGCGGTCGGCGCTGCAGCGCTCGGCACCCCTGTAGCAGCCGCACAGGCTGCCCGACTGGCACACACAGAGATCAGCGCCAAGGACGAGAAGAGCGGCAAGGGCCGGGGCATGGCGTCCAAGGCCGCGGGTATCGCTTTCGGCACAATCGGGAACACCGCCAAGGCGGCTGCTTCCGACGTCGGGCGCAGGCTCGCAGGCCAGAGCAGCGGACGCGGCTCTGCGCCGTGGCGCATGGCGGCCGACCTCGGCAACAGGCGCCGGCTTGTCGATGAAGACAGAAACAAGCCGCAGCCGCCGGCTCCGGCTTCCAACTCCTCCAACACCATCAGTTAATTAGGGCCAGGAGACACCATGCGGCGCCCCGCGACGGCTAGATTGATCAACCCAGACCATACGCCGAGTGCCATCTATGTCGCCGGGAAGACCGAGTGGCTGGAGCAGGTAGGCCCGCTCGTTGCAGCGCGCGACCACTGGCGCATGATCGCGTTCGGATCGGTGGCAACCGCCTTCGTCGCGGTCAGCGGGGCAATCTGGGACCACGGCAACAACCACCCGGTTCCCTACGTGGTCGAAGTCGATCATCTCGGTGCTGCCCTGCCGATTGCCCGGCTGGATGTCGCACCCCCGATCGATCAGCGCATCCTGAGGGCTCAGATCGGGCACTGGATCTACGAGACGCGGTCGGTCCTGGTCGATATCGCAGCGCAGAGGAAGATGGTCTCCGACCTCTTCGCGATGATCGACAAGCATGGCGACGCCTTCAGCTTCTTGACCGACTGGTTTGAGAACAACTCGCCGTTTGATCGCGCCAAGAACGAGACGGTGAACGTACAGGTCCAGTCCGTCAATCCGCTCTCGGCAACCACGTGGCAGGTGCAGTGGAGCGAGGATCATCGCACACGCGACGGACGCGAACTGACACCGGAGACTTGGCAAGCGCTGATCACCATCAGCGTCACCACTCCGAAGACAGACGCCTCGGTGTTCCAGAACCCGACCGGCCTGTTCGTGGAGTCCATTCACTGGAGCAAGCTGGAGACGGGGCGCCTGTGATGAACCAGTTCAAGATAGCGATCGGCGCATCCATCTTTGCCGGGCTGCCAGCGGCGGGCCTCGCGGCGACGCCCGAGGCGGTCTCTGTGCCTCCTATCCTGGCAGGCCAGAGTGGAGCAGGACCGACCGACAAGGCACCCCCTGCGCAAGCGCCTCAGGTTCCCGCTGCTCTGCAGGCCCAGGCCGCGGCTGCCGCCGAGCGCGACCGGGCCGAGGCATTCGCGTCCAGTTCGGCCCGCGTCACCACGGACAGTTCGGCCTCGGCGTCATCCGCGCCGTCTACGGTGCCGATGAACATGCCGCCGCCGATCCGACTTGTCTCTCCCTCGGCCGCCCTGTCTGCCAAGGAACGCCATGGAGCGGCCCTGGCGCGGCACTGGCGCAACCGTGCCGAGATGCCGGAGCGTGGGGAGGATGGCGTGGTGCGCTTCCTCTACGGCGCCACGCTGCCTTCCGTAGTCTGCGCGCCGCTGATGGTGTGCGACCTAGCGCTCCAGCCGGGCGAAGTCGTGCAGAGCCTGAACATCGGCGACAGCGTGCGCTGGAAGATCTCCCCTGCCTTCTCCGGGCTCGGGGACACGCGAGAGACGCATGTCATCATCAAGCCGACGGATGCCGGGTTGGTCACCGACATGATCCTGTCGACGACGAAGCGGGTCTACTCGATCAAGCTGATCTCGACCCAGCACGAGTGGATGCCGCTTGTCGCCTTCAACTACCCGGACGACGTCAAAGCGCAGTGGGCAGCATACCAGCAGACGGCTTCCTTCAGCTCGGCCGCCTCGACGCTGCCTAGCGGGGAGAGTGCAGCTGACCTCGACTTCAACTACCAGATCACTGGAGACGACCCGGCCTGGAAGCCGATCCGCGTCTACACCGATGGATCGAAGACCTACATCGAGTTCTCGCCGGCAGCGGCGCATCAGCCTGCTCCTGCCCTGGTGGCGCTCGCCAACGACGGCACCTGGTTCTCCAGCCCGACGCCGCAGATCATCAATTACCGGCAAATGGGCAACCGCTACATTGTCGACAGCGTGCTGACCAAAGCAGCCCTGATCTCAGGCGTCGGCAGCGACCAGACCCGGGTGACGATCACCAAGGGGGCACTATGAAGCGGCCTCTCGTTGCCTTGGCAGTAGCCGGCATGCTCGGCGGCTGCGCCATCGACCCCGACGCCTCTTACGTGACGGCGCTGTCGGCACCCACCGACGCGAGCATCCTGGCTTCTGGCATCACCGAGTTCCTGGTCATGCGGCTTCCGGCAGCCCAGACGGTTCTGGTGCTGGAGCCGCCACCGGATGATCAGGCGAGCAACGCCCTGACGCCGCTGCTTACGAACGATCTGCAGCGTCGCGGCTTTGCGATTGCCGCCGGCAGCGGGGTGCTCCCGACCTCGCACCAGCTACGCTACCTCGTGACACCGCTGGATGGCGGCGACCTCATGCGGGTCACCCTGGACGGCGGCAGCGTCGAAGCTAGCCGCTACTTCGTGCGCAACACGGCCGGGACGCTGCAGGCCGGCGGCCCGTTCGCAGTCCGGACACAGGAGGCATCCCGATGAGCGGTTCGGATCGAGACAACGCGGACCGTTCGCCGGCACTGCTGTCCGGGCCGCCCCGGCGTGGCCTCGGCGTTCGCCGTCTTAACAAGGTGCCGATCCTGATAGGGGTCGGCGCGGTGCTGGTCGTCGGAGGCGGCATCGCCTACACGGTGCACGAGCGCACCTTGCATCACCACAACGCCGCGGACGACCGGAGGAGCGAGGCGGGTCAAGCCTCGATCCTGGATACTGTCCCAACCGGAGGGATGGTCGCTGCGGATCAGGCGGATCGGCAGGAGCGCAGGCGGAGCCGTCAGGCGGCTGCGGAGTCCGAGCCTTCGGACAGCGGCGGAGCAACCCAGGCGCCTCAGGAGGACGAGGCCACCAAGGCGCGACGGGAGGCTTGGAAGGTCTACTACTCGCGGCTCGCGGAGCTCGACAAGCAGCGATACGAGGGCGCCGTCCAGGCGATGCAGGCCGACCTGTCCGCTACCGGTCCCGGCGCCGGCACAGGCGGTGGCCTGGGTGGAGCGGTGCAGATGGCCAGTGCAGCGACGGCACAGCCGCCCGCGGGTGAAGCTGGAGGCCCTGCAGAGCCGCCTGGAGCGGCTGACAGCCCCGGTGGCGGTGGCGCAGGCTATCCCGGTGGCGGCGGCTACGGCGGGTTCGGCGGCGGCTATGGGGGTGGATACGGCGGCGGCAGGCCGGTTCTCCCCGACACGACCGGGTCCCGCGAGAAGCAGGCTTTCATCTCCCAGAGCGGCAGC
>CAXTGN010000135.1:0-10650 GCA_964243455.1 uncultured Acidobacteriaceae bacterium | reverse complement strand
AGCGCGACGGCGTGCTCGGCCGCATGCTGCCGGGCAGCGCCAAGGCCGGCTGAGTTGGAGCTGCTGGCCTTCCGCATCTTGGTAGGCCTGCATATCCTGCCCCAGACCACCGGCGCGGTCGCGTTCTGGGCTCCAATCCGCCCGGAAAGGGACCGCGTGTTCGTGGTCGCGCTGCTCGCGACGCAGTCGCGTGCGGTCCATGCAAAACGAGTTCTGATGGAAGTGTCCGGGAGTCGCAGGACCGCAAATCAGGCCCAGTGTGCCGCGCATTGCCCGCAGCCACATGCGTCTGCGACCAGAGCGCGGCTCCTGGCACGACACATGACAGAGTCCGCCGAAGAGCCGGCCCACCGCGCTGGAGGTGGGTCGACTTTACCTCGAAGCGGACTTGACTCTGAATTTTGAATGCTTACTTAAATCGTCAGAATTTGGGAACTGCGATGGCCACCACCAAGGACGAGACACGTGAGGCAATCTTGGCGGCCGCGAAGGGCTTGTTCATGCGTTATGGTCCCGTCAAGACCAGCATGGCCGACATCGCCCGTGAGCTTAGGATGTCACCGCCCAACCTCTACAACTTCTATCCTTCCCGCGACGCCATCTTGGAAGCGATCGGCACACGTGACCTAAGCATCCTGCGGCAGGAGATAACCGATGCCATTGCAAGAACATCAGGTGATTGGGCGCGCATTGCTGTCATTTTTACGAGCACGGCGCAACACATGCACGACAAGCTGGGCAATGAAAAAGACATTTTGCAGCTTCAGGCGATCGAGAAGAAGAATCGTTGGAGGTTCGTAGACGATTTTCATGCCTTCCTACGCCGCACCGCCGAATCTGTGTTGCGCGAGGCTATCGACTCAGGACGGCTCGATCACGACGACCCTAGCGGCGCGATATCGGCTTTGTTCGATTGTATGATCAGCGCCTGGGACCCTTTCCTGATACTTAAGTTTGAGCGTGACGATCACTTGCATCGGATAGTGGCTCAACTGTCATTACTTGAGAAGTCTTTCGTTGGGGCACTGCCTGCCTCCGCACCGGCTCAGCGACATTCCTCCCGTAACCCGTCGCCCCGCTCGGCAAAGTCTTCCTCCCCTTCACGGTGATAGGCGACCCTACTATGGCAACACCATTCGGCGCCGCTGTGCCGTCCTTGTTGATCGCCGCCATGTCCTTGACCGGGTGCAACCGCAAGCCCGCGGCTGCGCAAGGCCCGCCACCGGCGGCGGAGGTCGGCGTCGTCACGCTCAAGGCGCAGCCGGTCACGCTCACCACTGAGTTGCCCGGACGCACCACGGCCTTCCTCACCGCCGATGTCCGCCCGCAGGTGAACGGGCTTATCCTGAAACGTATCTTCGCAGAAGGTGCGGAGGTGAAGGCGGGTGATCCCTTATACCAGATCGACCCGGCGACCTACCAAGCAACCTATGACAGCGCCCTCGCGACGCTCGCCTATGACCAGGCTGCGCTCGTGACCGCACGGGCCAAGAGCGCCCGCTACAAGCCGCTCGCGGCCGCCCAAGCCGTGAGCCGGCAGGATTACGATGACGCTGTGGCTACCGCAGGCGAGGCAGTCGCGACGATCGGCATCGCTCAGGCCAACATCGAGCAGGCCAGGATTAATCTTATCTACACCAAGGTGAACGCGCCGATCAGCGGACGTATTGGACGCTCGTCAGTCACGCCGGGCACCCTGGTCACCGCCGGCCAAACGACGGTATTGGCGACCGTGACGCAACTCGATCCGATCTATGTCGACGTCACGCAGCCGGCGACGACGGTGTTGCGGCTGCGGCAGGAGCTTGCGGCGGGCAAGATCCAGCAAACCGGTCCAAACCAGGCCAAGGTCACACTGACCCTGGAGAACGGCTCCAAATACCCGGTCTCAGGCACGCTACAATTCTCCGAGGTCACAGTCGACCAGGCCACCGGCTCCGTGGTCGTGCGTGCCATCTTCCCGAACCCCGACCATCTGCTGCTGCCGGGCCTGTTCGTTCGAGCGGTATTGCAGGAAGGCACCGATAATCAGGCCTTGCTGGTGCCGCAAGTCGGGGTTTCCCGCAACACCCATGGCGACCCGACGGTTCTGGTGGTCGACAGGGACAACAAGGCTGCACTTAGGATCGTCCAGACCAGCCGTGCGATCGGCGACAACTGGATCGTGACCGCGGGGCTCGCGCCGGGCGACAAGGTCATCGTTGACGGATTGCAGAAGGTGCGGCCGGGCGCGGAGGTCCGCGCCACCGAGGTCAAGGCCGGCCCGGCGCCCGCGCCGGCCTCCGGGCAAGCGAAGTAGGGGCGCCCAGATTGTCGGCGTTTTTCATCGACCGGCCGATCTTTGCCTGGGTCATTGGCCTCATCCTCATGCTCATCGGCGGTGTGGAGGTCTTCCAACTGCCAATCGCGCAATATCCATCCATCGCGCCACCGCAGATCTCGATCACGGTGACGTATCCCGGCGCGTCCGCGCAGACGGTGGCAGACACCGTGGTGCGCCCCATTCAGCAACAACTCAACGGCCTGGACGGGCTGGAATACATCTCCTCCACCACTCAATCGAGTGGTGCAATGGAGATTGATGCGACGTTCAAGCAGGGCACAGACGTCAACATCGCCCAGGTGCAAGTGCAGAATAAGCTGTCTTTGGCCGAAGCGGTGCTGCCGACGGAAGTCACACAGCAGGGCATTCGGGTGACCAAGGCCACCAAGAGTTTCATGGTGGTCATCGGTTTCATTTCTGCCGACGGCAGCATGAACGCGCAGGACATCGCCGACTACGTCGCATCCAACGTGCAGGACTCACTCAGCCGGGTCTCCGGCGTCGGCGACTTCACGCTGTTCGGTGCCGAGTACGCGATGCGGATTTGGCTCGACCCGGCCAAGCTCTACAAGTATGCGCTCACCGTCGGCGACGTGACCACTGCGATCAGCGCGGAAAACATCCAAGTCTCATCCGGTGAAATAGGCGGTCTGCCGGCCAGCAAGGGGCAGCGCCTGGACGCCACGATTATTGGCCCGACCCGATATGAGACCCCGGAGCAGTTCGAGAAAATTCTACTAAAGGTGAGTCTCACCGGTTCCCAGGTCTTGCTGGAAGATGTCGCCCGCGTTGAGCTGGGTGCGCAAATCTATTCGCCGACCGCCAAGATCAATCATGCGCCGGCCGCGGCAATCGCGCTGAAACTCGCGGCCGGCGCCAACCAGCTGGCGACGGAATCCGCCGTTCGCGCTAAATTGGCAGCGTTGCAGCCCTACTTCCCGCCGGGCCTGCAAATCGTCTACCCGCTCGATACTGAGCCGTTCATAACCCTGTCCATCACCGAAGTGGTTAAGACGCTGATCGAGGCGATCGTCCTCGTCTTCGTCGTGATGTACATCTTCCTGCAGAATTTCCGCGCCACCTTGATCCCAACCATTGCCGTGCCGGTTGTGTTGTTGGGCACATTCGGCGTGCTGGCGGTTCTGGGTTACACGATCAACACGCTCACCATGCTGGCGATGGTGCTCGCCGTGGGCCTGCTGGTGGACGACGCGATCGTCGTGGTGGAAAACGTCGAGCGCGTGATGGAGGAGGACAAGCTCTCTCCGCGTGACGCCACCCGAAAATCCATGACGCAGATTTCCGGTGCGCTCATCGGCATCGCGCTGGTGCTGTCCGCGGTGTTCCTGCCGATGGCGTTCCTGGGCGGTTCGACGGGCGTGATCTACCGCCAGTTCTCGGTCACCATCGTCTCGGCGATGGTGCTGTCGGTGCTGGTGGCGCTGATCCTGACGCCGGCTTTGTGCGCCAGCCTGCTCAAGCCGAAGAAGGAGGGGCACAGCCAGCTCCGTGGCCCGTTCAGCTGGTTCAACAAGGGTTTCAACTGGACCAACAAGCGTTACAGCGGCGGCGTTGGCCGCATGATCAACGGCTCGGTCTGGTCGATGCTGGCCTTCGTCGTCATCACCGGGACGATGGTGTTCTTCTTCACCAGGCTGCCGACGGGCTTCCTGCCCGATGAGGATCAGGCCCTGGTGTTCGGGCAGACGACCCTGCCGCCAGGCAGCACGGCGGAGCAGACCGACGTGGTGAACGAGCGGGTGATCGAGTATCTGCTCACATCGGAAAAGGACAACGTCGCCACGGCACTGTCGGTCGTCGGCTTCAACTTCGCCGGACAGGGGCAGAATGCCGGCTTCCTGGTGATCAGCCTCAAGCCCTGGGCAGACCGGCCCTTGGCCTCGCAATCCGGTGCCGCGGTCGCAGCCCGGGTGACGCAGCATTTCGCGAGCTCGCGGGACGCAATGATCTTGGCCTTCCAGCCACCCGCTGTGCTGGAGCTCGGCAATGCGTCCGGCTTCGACATGGAGTTGATCGATCGGGGCAATGTGGGCCATGACAAGCTGCTTGCCGCGCGCAACCAATTGCTTGGCATGGCCGCGAGCGACCCAAGGGTGATGGCGGTACGGCCAAACGGAGTCGAGGACGCGTCGCAGTACAATCTGGTCATCGATCGCGCAAAAGCCAATGCGTTCGGCGTGACGACAGCCGACATCAACACCTTCGTCCAGGGAGCGCTGGGATCGGTCTACGTCAACCAGTTTCTCCGCGACGGCCGGGTCAAGCAGGTCTATGTCCAGGGCGAGGACTACGCCCGCATGCTGCCGGACGATCTCGGGAAATGGTATCTGCGCAATAGCACCAGCGGGTTGGTGCCGTTCTCCGCCATAGCGACTGGCAAGTGGCTGGTCGGACCGCAGAATGTGCAGAATTACAACGGCTCCACAGCGTACGAAATCCTAGGCGTCCCAGGGCCCGGCGGCAGTACCGGCACGGCCCTTGCCGCGATGCAGGAGATGGCGTCCAAGCTGCCAGCAGGTATCGGCTATCAGTGGACTGGGCTGAGCTTCGAGGAGGTGCAGGCAGGATCGCAGACGACGGCGTTGTTCAGCATCTCCGGCGTCGTCATCCTGTTCTGCCTGGCGGCCTTGTACGAAAGCTGGGCCATCCCGATCGCGGTGCTGCTGGTGGCGCCACTGGGCGTGTTCGGCGCGGTGATCGCGACTTCGATCCGCGGCTTGGACAATGACGTGTATTTCCAGGTGGGCCTGCTGACGACCGTGGGATTGGCGGTGAAGAACGCCATCTTGATCGTGGAATTCGCCAAGGACTTCTATGAGGAAGGTGCCACCCTGCGCGACGCGGCTCTTCAGGCGGCACGGGAACGGCTGAGGCCGATCCTGATGACCTCCCTGGCTTTCGTCTGCGGCGTGTTCCCGCTGGCGATCGCGAGCGGCGCGGGCGCTGCGGCGCGAACCGCGATCGGCACGGCAGTGGTGGGCGGGATGGTCACGGCCACCATTCTCGCGATCTTCTTCGTCCCCGTCTTCTTCGTCACCGTGCTCAGCCTATTCAAGGTCAAGCCAAAGGTGAAGCACGACGATACCCCGGCGCGGATCACGGTGAAGACTTAGATCATGCGCAATCTCACCCTCGCCTCAACTCTGCTGATGGCACTGACCGGATGCAGCCTGATTCCTGATTACCTGCGCCCCGGCTTGCCGGTGGCGGACCGGTATCCCGCCGGCCCCGCCTTCACCGGTGCAGGCGCCGTGTCCGGCAGCGTGGCGGCTGGCGACCTGGGCTGGCGCGACTTCTTCAGCGACCCGGTGATGCAGGACCTGATCGCTCTGGCGTTGGAAAACAACCGTGATTTGCTCGTCGCGGCGCAGAATGTCTCGGCCTCCTACGCTCAGTACGAGGTCCAACACGCCTCGCTGTTCCCAACCATCAATGCCATCGGCAGTGCCGATTTTGCGCGGGAGGCGCCGGGCCAGGAGGGAACGCCCACGGCCCTGCATCTCAATGCCTATAGCCTGGGGCTGAGCGCTGTCTCGTATGAACTGGATCTGTTCGGCCGGATCCGCAGCCTGAGCAAGCAGGCGCAAGAGCAGTATTTCAGCCTGGCGGAGACGCAAAAGAGCACGTTGATCAGCCTGGTGGCGTCGGTCGCGTCGGAATATCTGGCGTGGCTTGCCGATCGTGACGCGTTGCGTGTGTCACAGTTGACGGCCAAGGCGCAGCAGCAATCGTATAACCTCTACAAACTCCAGTTGGCCCAGGGTACCGGAACACTGCTCACCGTGGCGCAGGCAGAGTCGACCCTGCGGACGGCCGAGGCGAGCGTTGAGCAATATACCAGGCAAGTGGCGCAAGACCTCGATGAGTTGGTGCTGCTGGTGGGGACCACGCTGCCGGATTCGCTGCTGACGAGGATGATGGCGCGCAAAGGGTTGGCGGCGGAGGCGGCATTCCCGGCCTTGCCCGCCGGGCTGCCATCTGACCTTTTGCAGCGCCGCCCCGACATTCGCGCGGCGGAGCACACCTTGCTGGCCGCCAACGCGAATATCGGCGCAGCACGGGCGGCGTTCTTCCCATCTGTTACGCTGACCGGCAGCGGCGGCACCGCCAGCGGCGGCCTGATGAAACTGTTCGGCGCGGGAACGGCGTCCTGGCTGTTCGAGCCGCAAATCAGCGTACCGATCTTTGACGCCGGCACGAACTTCGCCAATCTCGATTACGCTAAAATCCAGAAGCGTATCGAGATCGCAAATTATGAGAAGTCGATCCAATCGGCGTTCCACGATGTCTCGGACGCGCTAGCCGGACGTGCAACCTATACGCGCCAGGTAGACGCGGAAAGGAAGCTCGTCGGCGCCGATCAAACCTACTACGATCTGTCGAAAATGCGGTCCGACGCAGGCGCAGACACCTATCTCAACGTGCTCATCGCGCAGAACTCATTGTTCTCGGCGCAACTGACACTCGTCTCGCTCAACCTTTCTCAGCAGCAAAACCTGGTGACGCTGTACAAGGCGCTTGGCGGTGGTTGGACAGATCGTGCCAAAAGATCATCCTAGTTTAGACAGAAGGGGTAGCAAGATGGTAGTATTCACGACGGGCTCGCCACAGCAAGCCGCACTTCCTAACGCCGGTCGGCGAGGGGTGCTGAAGCTACATTTGTATGGTGGCCTCGGCGTCTTGACGACAACAGCGCTTGCGAAGGCCGATGAACCGGTCAGCACGCGGGTGCAGATAGGTCCAACCGTGGCGGACCAAGCCTTGCCGATCGTGGATGTGCGATTCCCGGCCGAGGTGGCCCCGGGCGTGTTCGTCCTGCCCGACAAGCGGATCTCGCTCGTACCGAACATCGGCATCGTCGTCGGCCGGGACTTGGTGCTGGTGGTCGATTGCGGGCTTGGGCCTGAAAGCGGCGAGAGTGTCATCAAGCTCGCTCGCCAACTCGCGCCGGGTCGGAAAGTCGTGCTGACCGTGACGCATGCTCACCCGGAGCATGGCTTTGGCGCGCAAGCGTTCAAGCCGGATGCACGCATCTACTACAACGCCGCGCAGCGCGACTATTTCGCGCGATCCGGTGCGACGCTGCTGAACGGTTTCCGCGCCGGACTGCCAGCGGACCACAAATACATTCTTGATGGCGTCGTTTTTATCCCGCCCGACCAGACCTACGACGGCGATCATGCAACGCTGGACCTAGGCGGCCGGCGGGTTGAGTTTCGCACGTGGGGTACCGCGCACAGCCCGGGTGACCAGATCGTGTATCTGCCTGATGAGCGGATCGTGTTCATCGGGGACCTGATCGAGGAGCGGATGTTCCCGATCGTGCCGTTCTTTCCGCCGATGATTCTTGCGAACGATATCGATGTCGCGCGTTGGGAAGTAGCCCTGAACGACGTGCTGGCTCTTCAGCCGTATTTGATCGTTCCGGGCCACGGTAACCTAGGCGGACCGGAGATCGCAACAAACCTCCTGGCCTTCTTCAAAGACGCTCGCGCATCCTTCGCGACCCCTGGTGTGCCAGGGATCGAACTTGACCAACGTTTGCGGGCCAAATACCCGACCTGGGAGCACAGTGAGCATATCGGGCCAGCACGACAGTACTTCGTGCAGCTTCCCACCTGACACCTGGATCGGTGGCGCGGCATTCAAGTCGCGGCCACTGTTAGAAACTGAGCATGCGATCGCCTGGCGCGCGACCTCGGAGGTCCGCGTCGAACTTTGCCTTGTAGGTCCACGGAGCCGGGCGGCTTCCCTTACCATTCCGCGAACCCTGATTTCCGGTATGTCTGGTCTTGCCCCCCATCTCTGGTCCGGGCGCTACGCGACGTTTCGGGCTTGTTGAGCTTGGTTGGCAAAGGCCCTTGGGGTCAAGTTCCCCAGCGCCGAGTGGGGTCGCTCCTCGTTGTAATGAACCCTCCACTCCTCGATCCCGTCCCGGGCATCGGCCAGGGACAGGAACCATGAGGCGTTCAGGCACTCGGCTGTGAATCAGCGGTAGGTTTCGGCGCTGATCAGCGCGACAAGACGTTGAAAAGTCCAGTTACCCCTGGATCCCACGCCTGCGCTGATTCACACCGAGGCGTTCTGCCGGCGCGTGCGCGAAGGCCTGGCCAGCGTCGACTTCGACCGGAAACGGGCGCTGCTCGAACTGCTGATTGACCGGGTTATCGTCACCGACGGCGCCGTCGAGATCCGCTACGTGGTCCCGACCGGCCCGGATGGCGAACGCGAGCCGTTTTGGCGATTGCGAACAGACTATCGAGGTGGCCATCGGTAGGTTCAAGCAGGTGATCGGCGACGGGCTGCGCTCGCGCACGGATCAGCGCCGGGCGACCGAGGTGGACGTCGCCGTCCATATGCTCAACCGCATGCTGGAACTCGGACGCCCAATCTCCGTCCGCATCGCCTGAACCACAGCCGGGGCTGGGGTAACTGCGCCCGGTTCCAGATCCGTGCAACAGCGCCGCTCATGCGCCTCCTGGACGCCTTTTACTACGGCTGATTGGACGCCGTTACGACTTGACCAATATCGCGGCCCTGATCGCGTAGGATAAGCTCGGCCGCGTTGCGCCCGGGGAAGCCGCTGATGCCGCCGCCGGGCGAGGTGCAGTCGCCAGTCTGATACAGTCCCGGAATCGGCAGACGGTAAGGGGCGAAGTTGCCCGGCCGATTATCAAAGCCATGCACGCTGCCGCGCCACATGCTCGCGTTCTTGCGCTCGATGTCGAGCGGGCTGAACAGCATCTTGGCCAGGATCTTGTCCGGCGTGATGTTGGCGGTAACCGCCATGTAGCGCGCCATTACGGCCGCAGCGACCTCCTCCTTGATCTCGTCCCAATGCTCCGGGCCCTGCTTGAGCGCATAGGGCATCGCGCCCTCGATCTTAACCAATCCGCGACCCGGCGGAACCCGGCCAGTGTCGAACACGGACGGATGGGTGATCTGGAGCGGGTAATCGTCGATGTGCAGCTCGCCCCGCGCGTCGTCTCCGCTGAGCACGAAGATGCTGGCGGCATCTTCCATGAGGGACGCCTCGGTGCTGACGATGGCGCCGCCGGTTGCGGCCTTGTAGCTGACCGGCTCGGCCAAGGCGTAGTGGAACTGGAACATCGCCATCTCGGGCTGCATCAGGTCCACGCTTTCGGCAACCGGCTCGCCCCACAGCTCACGCGGGGTCATCGCCAACACGTGCTTGACGTGCATCGTCGAGATCACGCCCAATCCGGCGCGAAACTGGCGTCCGTCGGCGCATTCCACGCCCTTGCACCGGCCGCCTTCGACGATGATCCCGGTCACCGGCATGTTGGTCAGGATGACGCCGTTATTGGCCTCGATGACCCGGCCGAGCGCCACCGTGAGCATGCCCGACCCGCCCTTGGCGATCGGCCGGCCGGCCATGTGGACCAGCATGGAGAACGCCTGCAGCCCGGAGCCAAGGTCGGCGCCAGAAGGCCCGTTGAACTTGCCGCCGGACAGCGCCGCCGCCTGCATATAGGGGCTTTTCCAGACTTGTTGCGAGACAGCGAAGCCGGTCATGGCGGCTAGCGTCTTGGAATTGAGTTCGGCCGGTGTCTTCGCAGCCAAGCGCCTGAAGGTTGCCGCATCCTGCTGACTGACCTGTGCGATCGTATCGGCAGTGCGCTCAGGATCGTTCTTGAACACGGTCAACGAGGCGCCATCGAGGAACGGATAGTGCAGGACGACATCAGGATGCATCTGCTCGTATCCATACCGGTCGAGTTGCAACTCATTGCGAGCCAACACCGGATTTCTGTTGATCAGACCGTGCACGCTTGAGCACCAATCCTCGTGGAAGCCAGCCAGCATGCTGTCGTTGGTGCGGCAGCCGCCGCCGATCTGATCCTGGGCCTCAAGCACCAGGACACGGTAGCCCGCCTTGCTCAGATAAGCGGCACAGATGAGACTGTTGTGGCCGGCACCGGCAACCACGTAATCATAACACTCTCCGTTTGGTGGATGCGGCGTTTGCGGGGCACTTGCTTCAGCCTGCGCTCCCTTGCTCAGCGCAGACATCAAGGCAGGTGCAAGAGACGCTGCTTTGACGAAGTAACGGCGGGTGGGGGACATCATCACAGTGTTCCTTTGCAGGTGTCATCAGAACGGCCAGGAATTCAGATGGCTCCGATCGCGATGACGCAGCGGGCAGCATCGATGATCGTCGCCGCCGCTGAACGGGGCTTCCACCCGAGCACCGCCTTTGCTTTCGCAGCGGTGAAGACGTGTTTCCGACCTAAGTGTCTGTCTGCGAACAACTTGAGCGTTTGCAGCGTTTTGTGCTCTGATCG
>CAXTGN010000134.1:0-10674 GCA_964243455.1 uncultured Acidobacteriaceae bacterium | reverse complement strand
CGAAGCTCCGCAGGGCATCCATGTCCAGGTTCGTCCGCATCGTCATCGTCCGCTCCTGCCGAAACGTCCATTCGGAATTTCCAGTTTCTCCCAAGCGACGTGGGACACTACCTTGCTTGCATCAAGGCCGGAATGAGCTGGCCGGATTGGCAGGAGACAGTGGTGCCGTTTGTGAACATCAAGGTGGCTGGTCCGACCTTGGCTCCCGAACAGGTCCAGCACCTTCAGCAGGGCGCGACGAAGCTGATGGCCGAAGTCCTACGCAAGAAGGCCGAGCTGACGGCCGTACTCGTCGAGCATGTGCCCGCCATGTCCTGGACGGTTGGCGGCAAGCCGGTGTCGACCGCTGCCCACCTAGACGTGAAGGTAACTGAGGGCGCCAACACAGCCGAGGAAAAAGGCCGGTTCGTCAGCGAGGCGATGAGGCTGTTGCGGTCCGTGCTCGGGGCAGACTTAAGCCCAGTCGCCTACGTGGTCATCCACGAAGTGCCGGGAGACGCATGGGGCTGGGATGGCCTGACTCAGGCGCACCGCACACAGGTGACCAAGGCTGCCTGATCCCAAGCAAGCCCTAACTTGTGCAGGCGCACAAAGCGCCTGTGACCGAACTGGTCAGCTCGTCCGCCAAACCAACCCTGATGGACACTGCGCCAGGCGCGGGCCAAATCATGCTGTTAAGCGGGTTTGACGGAACGTCAGACCGACGCAACGAGGTGTCCAGAGCTATTCCCCTCCGAAGGTACCCTGGCCGAATTGGCGTGCCTTCCGACGCCTTGCGATCACAAGCGCCAGCCCTCCAGATCCTAGCACGGCAAGCGACATCGGCTCCGGCACCGGCTGGCCCAGCTCCTCCGCGATTGCCTCGGCCATGATCTCATGCACGCGGGTTGTCTTGTGCGCCGCGTCCCAGAACACGTAGGTCGAGGCAACCGACAGATTGGTGCTGCAAACCGGATCGTTGATGCAGATGTCGGTCGGCGCCGTGTGCAGGAACCCGTACTTGCTCGGGTCCGTGATCATGTCGGAGATGAGGCTATAGTCGTCGAACAGGGGAACGCTCGCGCTGACACCCTCGTCAATTCCCGGCAAAGCGGCAGCCAATGCCGTGTTCAACGCAATACCGTTCAGGTTGTCCTGGCTCGTCAGGTCCGTGCGAGGGGTGCGGTTCGCAACCAGGATCGTGCCGGCCCCGGCTGCGCCCAGGTCGTCTACTCCTGCCGTAACGTTGGCGATCGCGCCGGAGATGCTGGTGCTGAGCAGGTTGGCGTCGGAGCCGACGCCGAGCAGGTCGTTCGACCCCGCCCAATACACGTAGAGCGCGTTCGGGTCCGCCTTGCCGCCATTCGCGCCGAGATAGTTGGTAATCTGCTGCAGCGTGTTGACGATCAGCCCCGAGGTGACGCCCGATCCTGTCGTGGCACCGCTGAAGGCGTAATCCTGCAACGGGATGCCGAGGTCCTGGGCCAGATACTCCACGACGACCGGGCCGTTGTTGTTGCGCCCGCCGTAGTTCGGCGGCGGGTTCACGGTGATCCCGAGCTTGGCGGCAGCCGCTGCCAGGTTGCCGTTGTCCACGTTGCTGTCGCCGAAGACGACCACGCTGTCGTAGGGAGACGCCCATGCGGGGCTGCTTCCGGCAACGAGTGTCGCCATTAGTCCCAGCAGGGCCAGCCGTCCATTTGTCAGCACTTGTTATCCATCCCCGCTTTTTTTCCACTTAGCATGGTCCTGTGAGGCCGCGATAGCATCAAGGCCGCGCTGAGCAGGCAAGGTAGAGGACACCTCAGAGAACGGAACCGCACCGGGTAGCTGTCCGTCAAACCAAGCCCAGACGAGCGCCTCCGCCCTGCCCGGAAACGCAGGCCGTAGACGGCAAGGCGGACGATTTGATTGTCGGACGGGAAGATGGACGCTCAACCAGGAGTCGCACCGTGCAAATCCAGGCGGACGCCAGGTGTTCGGAAAGGAGTAGGTATGAACAAGCGCCTCGGTTCGGCGGTTGTTCACACCAGGCCTGGGACTGCGGCTTCGGTCAAATGGCGCGGCTCCTCCCTCATGGCGAAGAAGATCGGTGGCGGTCTTGCAGAGCCGTGATGAACAACGACAAGGCGGGCGGGAGGACCCGGCGCTTCGGATGATACAGGCAGTATCCAGGGTTGGGCGGACACCAGTCCGCCAACACGCGGATGAGGCGGCCCGACGCCAGGTGATCCACCACCTGATCCTCGTAGAGGTAGCTGAGCCCAAGCCCGGACAGGCTCGCGTCCAACATCAGGGCTTCATCGTTGACGACGAGCAGGCCATTCGGACGGACCTGCTGGGTTTGGCGGCCCTTGCGGAACTCCCACGAATAGACTGCCTCGCTGGTCTTCAGCCGGTAGCCGATGCAGCGATGCCGGAAGAGGTCCCGAGGGTTCAACGGCGCAGGCACCTCCGCGAGGTAGCTGGGCGAACCGACCACGGCGAAGCGCAGGTCCGGCCCGACCCGAACCGCCTCCATGCCGCTGGCGACCTTGTCGTCCCAGCGCACGCCAGCGTCGAACCGCTCGGCGATGATGTCCACGAGCCCGTCATCGATCCGCACTTCCACCTGTATCCGTGGGTAGACCGCCAGGAAGCCGGGCAGCACTGGCCCCACGACGGTCGAGGCGGCGTGCCGGAAAGCCGTGATCCGCAGGGTTCCGGCCGGCGTATCCGATGACGCCGACAGTGTGGCGAGGCCTGCCCCGATCTCGTCCAAGGCGGGCCGCAGCACCGCCAGCAGCCGCTCCCCGGCGTCCGATGGCGCAACGCTGCGCGTCGTGCGCACCAGCAGTTGCAAGCCGAGGCGTTCCTCTAGCGCACGGATCAGGTGGCTCAGGGCGGAGGGCGACATACCGAGCTGGCCGGCTGCACGGGTGAAGCTTTTGGCCTCAGCCAGGACTGCGAAGGCGGCGAGGTCGTCCAGGTGATTGCGTCTCATTGCTGCACCCTGTGCATCATTCCATTCGGATAATAGCATCTAATGGCAAACACGAGCCTGCCTTACCCTTTGATCTGATCGAGGAGGACGGATCATGAGGCGTTGGATGCTCGGTCCCGATGTGACGGATGCCGGGGGGCTGGTGCTCGAAGACGTGGTGATGCTGGAGCCGGGTCCGGGCGAGGTGCGGTTACGGGTCCATGCCGTGTCGTTGAACGCACGCGACCTGATGATACTGGCCGGTCCGTTCGGCCGCATCCCCGGGCGCGCGGTGGTGCCAGGGTCGGACGTCGCGGGGCGCATCGACAAGGTCGGGCCTGGGGTGGAGGGCTGGGCCATCGGCGACCGTGTGGTCGACCTGCATTTCCGCGGCTGGGTCGGCGGCCCGCCGCGACCGGGATTGAAGCTCGGGCTTGGCGCCCTGGATGAGGACGGGGTGCTTGCCGAGTTCGCCGTGCTGACCGCCGACCGTGTCGAAAAGCTGCCGGCGACCCTCACCGATGCGGAGGCGGCGACGTTGCCATGCGCGGCGGTGACTGCCTGGAACGCGCTGAACGGCGACCATCCGGTCACGGCGGCCTGCCACGTGCTGGTCCTCGGCAGCGGCAGCGTGTCCCTGTTCGCGTTGCAGTTCGCGCGTGCGGCCGGCGCCCAGGTGACGATGACGTCCCGCGAAGCCGGCAAGGCCGAGCGGCTTCGGGCGATGGGCGCGGCGCACGTGATCGACAGCCTGGCGACCCCGCAGTGGGGGCAGGCGGTGGTCGGGAGGACGCAGGGGGGCGCCCACAAGGTGGTCAACACCATCGGCCTCGAGGCTCGGGCCAATCGCTGGCGGCGGCCCGCCATGGCGGCGAGGTCGCCATGGTCGGCCTGCGCCCCGGCAACGCCGAACCACTCGACCCGTCCTTGCTGAACGGCAAGGCCACGGTCATACGCGGCATCTCGGTCGGCAGCGCCTCCATGTATCGCGACCTCGCCGAGGTTGTGGACGTGCACGGCATCCGCCCCGTGATCGGCGCCCGGTTTGACTTCGACGGCGTTCGTGACGCCTACGCGGCGCGAGCGTCGTTCGACCTGTTCGGCAAGGTGGTGATCGAGATCGCATAGGACCGCGTTTTGCGGTGGGCCATTACCGGAGAGACCATGCCACTTCCCTTCCTTGATGCCGCGCGGGATCTGATGGTGACGGCACTCGGTGCCCGGCTCGCGCCGGGCGTCACCGACTACCTGGACCTGTTCTGCGACGACGGCGTGCTGGAGACGCCGTTCGTCTCCCCCAGCAGCGCCAGCCGCTGGGAGGGACAGGCGATCGCCGCCTTCCTGGGCACGCTGCATGGCGTCATCCGGTTGGCCGATTTCAGCCTGGTGGCGGCCTACCCGGCGCAGGACGGCGCCACGACCGTGCTGGAGTATGACGGAACCGTCCACCTCGAGCAGGACGGCACCCGGTTCCGCCAACGCTACATCGCCGTCGTGACGCTGCGGGACGGCCGCATCGCCCTGTGGCGGGAATACCTCAACCCTCTGGCGTCCCAGGCTGCCGTATGACGGGGGCTGCCGCATGACAGGGGCCGCCGCATGACGGGAGCAGCCATGGCTGACACGATCGAGCCCTTCCACCTGGCCGTCCCGCAGGCGGCGCTGGACGATCTGCGCCACCGCCTGGCCCAGACGCGCTGGCCCGAACCCGAGACGGTCGCGGACTGGAGCCAGGGCGCACCGCTCGCCCGGGTGCAGGCGCTGTGTGCCTATTGGCGGGACGGTTATGATTGGCGCCGTTGCGAGGCCATGCTCAACGGCTGGGGCCAGCATCGCACGGTGCTGGACGGGCTGGGCATCCACTTCCTGCATATCCGGTCGCCCGAGCCGGATGCGCTGCCGCTGCTGATGACCCATGGCTGGCCCGGCTCGGTGATGGAGTTCCATAAGGTGATCGGCCCGCTCACCGATCCCGCCGCCCATGATGGCGACCGGCGCGATGCATTCCACCTCGTGCTGCCGTCCCTGCCGGGCTACGGCTTCTCCGATAAGCCCGACGCTGCTGGCTGGACCGTGGACCGCATCGCCCGGGCCTGGGTCGTGCTGATGGACCGCCTTGGTTACCGCGACTGGGCGGCGCAGGGCGGCGACTGGGGCGGGGTGGTCACGGCGGCGCTCGCCGCGCTCAAGCCTTCCGGATGCCGCGCGGTGCACCTCAACATGCTCACCATCCCGCCGCGGCCCGGCGACGAGAACAGCCCGGCGGCGGATGCCAAGGCCGCCTTTGCCGCCATGAAACGGTTCAACACCGTCGAGTCCGCCTATGCGCGGCAACAGGCGACCCGGCCGCAGACGCTTGGCTACGGCCTCGCCGACTCTCCCGCCGGGCAGGCGGGCTGGATCTATGAGAAGCTCTATGCGTGGACCGACAACGCAGGCACGCCGGAGCAGTTGTTCGGCATGGACGAGATGCTGGACAACATCATGATGTACTGGTTGCCGAATGCGGCGGCGTCCTCTGCCCGGCTTTATTGGGAAAGCCTGAAGGATGCCACCATGGCGCGCTCGATCACCTTGCCGATCGGCATCAGTATCTTTCCCTGCGACACCACCCGCGCGCCACGGGCCTGGGCGGAGCGTTACTTTACCAACATAATCCATTGGAACGAACTGGACCACGGCGGCCATTTCGCCGCTTGGGAACAGCCCGCGATCTTCGTGCAGGAGGTCACGGCCTGCTTCCGCGCGGTGCGCTGACTTGAATGCCGGAGACGCGGCCGTTTGCCTGGGAAACGGTGGTCGCGCTCGGCGCACGGCTTCAAGATACTTAGCACGAAGCACCTGGAGTTTGCCGGATGGCTGAACGCCGCATCGAGACAAGTATCGAGATCGAAGCGCCTCCGAAAAAGGTCTGGTCTCTTTTGACCGATTTTGCTGGGATGGCGACTTGGAATCCGTTCATCAAATCTATTTCCGGCACACTTGCTCCCGGTGGCAGGTTAGCCGTTCACATCGTGCCACCCGGCAAGAGCGGTATACGGTTTAAGCCAACTATTCTCGCTGTAGAGCCGGAGCGTGAGCTTCGGTGGCTCGGCCGACTCTTGTTGCCGGGCATCTTTGATGGCGAGCATCATTTCCTGCTTGAGCCGGTCGGGATAGAGAGGACGCGCCTGACGCAGGGCGAGAAGTTCTCGGGCATATTGGTCGGCGCGTTTGGCGGGACTCTTTCGGCAACAAAGGTGTCAAGCGACACCAGGAACTGGACAGTTTCGACATGGAGAACTGGACAGTCACGTCAAACCGTCTCGCTGCCCGCGTCTACGCTGGTACGTTTCAGCAGTCCCGAGCGGCGCTTCTCCCGCAGCCGGTAGCTGTCGCCGCGGATGGTCAGCACGTGGCTGTGGTGCAAAAGCCGGTCCAGGATGGCGGTTGCCACCACCTGGTCGTTCAGGACGATGCCCCACTCACTCACGCTGCGGTTGCTGGTCACCAGCATGCTGCCGCGCTCATAGCGGCGGCTGACCAGCGCATAGAACAACTGCGCGGCCTGCGTCTCGAACGGCAGGTAGCCGAACTCGTCCACGATCAGCAGCTTTGGCTTGGCGTAGCGCGTCAGCTTCTCTTCCAGCCTTCCCTCCGCTTGCCCCTGCATCAGGCCGGTGATTAGCGCCACGGCCGAGGTGAACAGCACCGAGTAGCCCTGCCGCACCGCCTCGCGCCCGAGCGCCACGGCAAGGTGCGACTTGCCTACACCGGGTGGTCCCTGGATCAGCAGCGTGTCGCCGCCGGCCACCCACCGGCACGCGGCAAGGTCGCGCAACTGCTTGGGGTCGAGCGAGGGCTGGGCGGTGAAGTCGAAGCTCTCCAGCGTGCGCGCATAGGGGAACTTGGCAATGCCCATGCCCATCTGGATGCGGCGCTCCTCCCGGTGCGCCACCTCCGCCTCGCACAGCAAGGCCAGCGTCTCGGCCAAGGTCAGCTCCCGCCGGGCCGCCTCGTCCAGTAGGCCGTCAAGCCGGTCGCGCATCGCGGTCAGCTTCAGCCGCCCCAGCAGGTCCGGCAGCGCGGTCGCGGCAGCGCTCACCACACACCTCCCGCAACCTGCTCGTACTCCGCCAAGGGCCGCAGCAGATCGGCACCAGGCAGGACCGCGGCTACCGCGTTTGCGGAGGTGTCCCCGGGCTGCCGCAAACCGACGTCGCCCACCACGATGCCGCGCAGGTGCGCGGCGTCTACCGCCCGCTCACGCCGGCCGCGGCGCTGGTCGTGGCAGGCCACCTCGGCACCGGCATGCAGGACGCGCACCGTGCCGCCGCTGACCACGATGCTGACGTGTGCGCCGATCAACCGCCATCGCTCTTGCGATCCGTCTGCGAAGCAGCGGGTGGCGGAGCCACCCGAGGGGCACGCTGTAGTGGTTGGTGTCCACATCCACGCAGCCGTCATTCTGAACCTTGCGCGTCAGCTCGCGCATCTGCCGGAACGGCGGACGGCCGTTCAGCAGCTGCAATGCCGCGGCCTCATCGCGCTCGAACCGGGCCATCGGCGCCTCGCCCGTCGTGCCGTGCACCCGCACATCGGCCACCTCGCGCATCCACCAGGCCAAATGCGCCTCTAGCGCCGCCCAGGACGCGAAGTCCCGGCCGGCGATGGCGTTGCGCTTGACGTAGCCCACGCCCCGCTCGTCCTTACCCTTCGTCCGGGCACGATATGGCGCGCAGGCGACCGGCCGCACCGCCCAATACCGGGCAAAGGCGTGGAAGCGCGCGTTGAACGTCACCTCCCGTGTCGCCGCATCATGGTGGTCCACCAAGGCCTTGGCGTTGTCGAGCAGCAGCTCGCCCGGCAGCCCGCCAAAGTGCTCGAACGCCCCCTCGATGCCGTCAAACCAAGCCGACTGACGCTCGTGCCGGAACGCGCGCGCATATACCCGGCGCGAATAGCCCAGCGTCGCGACAAACAGGTGGACCCGCACCACCTCCTCGCCGATCCGCACGCCGCGCTCGCCGAAGTCGATCTGCAGCTGCCGGCCCGGCGGAGTCTCGAACCGCACCGTCGCCAGCACCTCCGCCGCAAGCTCCTGCCGCAGGTGAGCCACCGCCCGCTCCACCGTGCGCAGGCTGGCCACCACGCCCAACTCCGACGCCAGCTCCTGACGCACCACGTCAGCGTTGCCGCGATGGCGGCGCAACCGCTCGGACAGCCATGCCTCTTGTCCGGCCAAAGCGCCGGGCCGCTCAGGCGAGCGGTAAGGCGTCCACCCATCAGCGGCCAGGTAGCGCCGCACCGTCATCGGGCTGCAGCCAACCTCCCGCGCAATCCGCCGCAGCCCCCAACCCAATCGGTGAAACCGCAGCATCGCCG
The DNA here is from genome assembly GCA_964243455.1 of uncultured Acidobacteriaceae bacterium. Lineage (GTDB taxonomy): Bacteria > Acidobacteriota > Terriglobia > Terriglobales > Acidobacteriaceae > Granulicella. Next base: position 2,369 of record CAXTGN010000134.1, on the reverse strand, counting down.
CGACCTCGTCCGGCATCCTCATCAAACCCCTCCGCGGCTGATCCAACCGCAGAGGAACTTCCATCACCTCGGCCATAATCCCGAACTCCCATCCCCAAGGGCGTCCAGTTCTCCATGTCGCCGCCGTCCAGTTTCAGCTGTCGCCTGACAGCCTCCGGCCGCACCGTCCACTGCATCACGCCTGCCGCCCTCGTGGTCAGGCATCAGCCAGGCTGATCAACCTGAGACCGGCAAGCGGGCTGCCCCAGGTTTTTGACACTCCCGACGTCTGGTTGAACACACGGACACCTTCCCAGCCGGTGGAAAGTGACGTGGCCTGCCCGCACTCTCCACCGTCCGGAGTGCTACGAAGTGTAAACAACGCGGCGTTTGAGCAGCGTCGATGGCGCGAGCGGCGGCACTGCTGCGTGGCAAGGGATGTCCCGTGATTCGGTTTGCTGCCTGCGGGATATGTGCCAACAACTTGCGCCAGTCATTGCGCCAACTCACCGCTGAGCGGTCACTCTGTCTGTAGGAGACCGTTGCGCTTTTCGAGATGGACGGACTTCGAGATGGACGGACGCTGGACAAAACCGAATAGAAGCCGGACGGAAAGGCAGACATGGGCCGGGCAGAAATGCACGGCCCAAGTGGGCACACGCCGAGGAGCGTCGGCGGCGAGCTGCGCGCACCTTCGCCTCCTTAATCATCCACCCTGGGCTGCCAGCCGGTAACCGCCCTTGGTCGTCATCAGCAGCCGGGCAGCGCGAGGGTTGGCCTCGATCTTCCGCCGCAGGCGGTAGATGTGGGTTATCAGTGTGTGAGTGGACGTGGCCGGGCTGTAGACGCATACGTCGGCCAGCAGCTCCTGCTTGGTGACGAGGCAGTTCCTCTGACGCACCAGGTAGCGCAGGATACCCGCCTCTCGGGGCGTCAGCGAGACGCGCCTGCCCGCCTGGTCGCGCAACACTTTCTGCGCCGGGTGGAACCGCCAGGGTCCGACGGTGAGCACCTCGTCCGTGCTGTTCTCATGATGGCGCAACTGGGCGCGCAGCCGGGCGATCAGCACTGGGAGCCGGACCGGCTTGGCCAGGTAGTCGTGCGCGCCGGCCTCTAGCCCCCGCACCACGTCGTGCTCGGCATTCGAGCCGGCCAGCATCAACACTGGCATGCGCTGGCGGACCGCGCGCAGCCTGGCGCACAGGTCGCGTCCGTCGCCGTCGGGCAGGCTCACGTCCAGGAGCAGCGCCTCGAACCGGACCGTGCCGCGCAGCACCAGCGCTTCCGCCTCGGCGATTGTCGCGGCCTGCGTGGGTTGAAACCCCGCAGCCCGCAGGCTGTCGGCCACCATGCCCCGGAACTCGGCGTCGGCGTCCAGCAGCAGGACGGGAGTCATCCCCATGGGCCAACTCTTCGGGAGTGCGCAGCCGCGGCCCTGGGCAGCTCCGCCAGCCGTGCAGTCTCGGCCCAGGGGTCATGGGCCACTCGCGTCAGCACGGACAGCACGCTCAGCTCCATGCCGTTGCGCTCTATCCCTACTCCCAGCCGCACCGGCCCACACTCCGGTCGCCCGCGTGCCAGTCCAGGCCCCTCACGCCAGGGCGTGAGGGGCCTGGACGATGCAGGGTCATCGTCGCCAGCCGGGCAGCAGTCATCGTCGTCCGATTCCAGGTCCATGCCGGGCGCGTCCAAGGCATCCAAGTAATCATGCAGTGCCGCCTACCAACGCCCAAACGAGCAGGGCAGCCCCATAGGCCCGTCCTTCCGCTGTCAGACCCACTTGTTATGTGAGCGTGCCTGGCAGCAGCCTGGGCGGGCTGCAGATTGCAGCGAGCTGCGCTGGTGCCTGCCCAAACTTATGTCGAGCAGGCACTTGGGCACCTGTTAGTAACGGTGGTAGAAGCGCCGGTGGTAACGGCGGTGGTGGTAGTACTGCACCGTTTGGATGGACGCATCCTTATTTAGGGCGGCGTCGATCGGGGTGTTCACGGTAAGTAGTAGAACCTCGACCGACGGCAGTAGGCCGTGGGCAAGCGGAGCTGCGTCCGCCGGGGTAGCGACGCTGCCGCCAGCCAGCCCGGCTAGCAGCGAGAGAGCAAGTAACACTTTGCGCATGATGCAGCCTTCGGTTGCGAATGGGATGGTAGAAACGTCGAATGTAGTGAAGGCCACGAATTCAATGTAAGTGGCCGCTCAGCGACATAGATCCGAACTTCAACTCTTTATGCAGAAGCTACGAGTCAGAATTTGTCTGCAGCATCGAGCAGCGTGTGTCAGCATGGTGCATGGATCAGGGGTGTGGGCGCACAAGCTGCCGTGTTGCATGGAGCAGACGTGTAGGCGCAATTACCCCAGCCCCGCTCGGGGTTCAGGCGATGCGGACGGAAATC
>CAXTGN010000133.1:8211-10681 GCA_964243455.1 uncultured Acidobacteriaceae bacterium | reverse complement strand
GCTGCCGTAGACGCCACCCGGCTTGATTTTGGCCAGCAGCTTCGGCGCGAGCTTTCCACCCACAGTGTCGGCGACGCCATCCAGCATGCCCATTCGGGCAAAATCGTCCTCATCGCCAAGATCGATTGCGGCTACAGCGCCCAGTGCTTTCGCTTCGTCCTTCTGTTTCTTGCGCACGCCGGCAATGACCTTGGCTCCTATCTCCAGGGCGGCAAAGAGGGCACAGCGGCCTACGCTGCCTGTAGCGCCCGTGAGCAGAATGGTCTGTCCCGGTTGAACTTCCGTCGCGATGCGGATCAGCTGATCGCCTGTGAGGGATACCAGAGGAACCGTTCCGGCGGCAACCATATCGAGGTTTTCAGGGATATGCGCCAGTTCTGACGCTTTTACGACGCAAAGCTCGGCATAAGTAGCGTGACCAAGGGCAAATACCTTGTCGCCCTCAGCAAACCCTGTAACCCCGTCACCCAGAGCATCCACAATACCCGCTGCATCCCGTCCGAGAACGCCCGGAAACTGGACGGGGAAGCGTTCTTTGGCCTCCCCTGAGCGCATTTTCCAGTCCACGGGGTTTACGCTTGCGGCGAGCACACGGATGCGAACCTCACCGGGACCTGGTTGCGGATCTGGAAGATCTTCAAACTTCAGCTTGGATGGCGCTCCATACTCGTGCAGCACTGCAGCCTTCATAACATTGACCCTCGGCAGATTTGGATGCGCGAGCGCCGTATAGACGCACTCACCCTGATTCCCGCGCATCTCAGACCTGGGAGCTTCTATGGAACTCATCACACCGAACGGCCGAATCGGGACGCCACATTGGAGAGTAGAGGGTATCGCCAAGGTCACAGGAAAGGCCTTATACGGTGCGGATCAGCAGCCCTGGCTGGGTGTGGAAGGTAGGCCGCGGCAGAGCGCAGGCGAGCCATGCATAGAGCACGTGTCAACGGAACCGATGGCCCACGCTGGGACGTTAACATCGCCCATTGCCATTGGACGCATCACGCGATTGGACGATACCGCCGCTCGTGCCATTCCCGGCGTCCTGGAGATCCTGACGTTTCAGAATGTGGGCAAAAAAGTAAGAGCCGGGAAGCCTCTGATGGAGCATGGATACATGTCCCAGGCGGTCGCGCCGCTGGAAAGCCAGCGTATCCACTTCGCGGACCAGATCGTTGCCGTTGTGATCGCGGAGTCTGCCGCAATCGCTGAGCAGGCTGCCAACGCCATCGAGGTCGCATACGCCGCCGACGAGCCGTCCGGCACATTCGACAGCAGCGGCGCCGTGGTCGTGAAACCGAAATCGCTGGGTGAAACCGAGCTAAGCTCCGGCGACGTCAAGAAAGGTCTGGAACAGGCTGCGGTTGGGTTGGACGCCTGGTATGAGACGCCGGCACAGCACCACAACCCCATGGAGCTGTTCCAGACGACATGCGCGTGGCGCACCGAAGCGGATGGGCAGGAGTACCTGTTTGTGTGGGAGTCCACACAAAATGCGCGTGGGTTTCAGTATGGCATTGCGCAGCAGCTTGGTCTAAAGCCGGCGCAGGTGCGGGTTCTCAGTCCGTTTATCGGCGGAGCGTTCGGTTCCAAGGGGGAGTTGGGGCAATTTACGGCCCTGGTCGCCTTTGCGGCGCGGCGTCTAGGCCGGCCGGTGAAGTACGTTGCAAGCCGGAGACAGTGTTTTTCATTGCGGACGTTTCGGGCAGAGACCCGACATCACATTCAGCTTGGGGCGGATGCTAACGGCAAATTACTTGCCCTGGATCATGAGAGTTGGGAGCTCACAAGCCGGACAGAGAAGTTCGCCACGGCCGGATCGGATTCCACATCGCGGCTGTATGGGATACCCAACGTGCGCACCCTGGTGCACAACGTGGAGACGGATCGTCAAGCGCCTGGTTTCATGAGGGCGCCGCCTGAGATGCCGTACCTGTTTGCGATGGAGTCCGCCATGGACGAGTTGAGCTACGCGCTTTCGCTCGACCCGGTTGAGCTACGGCGGCGCAACGATACGAATGTGGAGTTAGCGACGAATCGGCCCTACACGTCGCGTTCGTTGCTGCGCTGCATAGAGCGTGGGGTGGAGCTCTTCGGTTGGAACCAACGGGATCCGGCGGCTCGTTCGATGGGAGACGCGGACAGCCTGACAGGCTGGGGATTCGCATCCGCTTTCTACCCGACACAGCAGGGCCCAGCGCACTGCCGGATCACGCTTGCGCTGGCCAGCGACGGGGCGCATAGCCACCCGGCGGCTACGGTGGAGGTTGGAACGCACGAGATCGGGACAGGCATTCGGACCGTGGTGACCATGACCGTCGCGGACCTGCTTGGACTGCCGCTGGAGGCTGTCGAGGCGCGGATCGGTGACTCGCGGTTGCCGCCCGCGCCCCTTTCCGCAGGCTCAAACTCCACGGCCACCATCTGCAACGTGCTGGCCAAATGCTGCGAGGAGATTCGGGAGAAGCTG
>CAXTGN010000133.1:0-8201 GCA_964243455.1 uncultured Acidobacteriaceae bacterium | reverse complement strand
CAGGCCGCCAGCGGTCTTCGCTCGCAGGTGTCCTATACGCATCCGGAGCGGAGTGTTCCGGATCGGGCGCCGGTGCGGGGACCATCCGAGCCGCTGGGCGTTTCCTTACGGCGCCTTACGCGCGGCAAGCCGCTCGTCCAGAAGACCACCAATACGCCGCATGGGCTCCCTCCAGTGATCGGCCCCGCGATGGTAAGCAAGGGCAAGCCCATCATGATGGGCGGTGCGAACCTAAAGGACCGTATGCAGTTTGCTCACGGAGCCCACTTCGTGGAGGTGAGTGTGTCGCGGGCAACGGGGGAAGTGCGCGTTCCGCGCATGGTGGGCGTGTTTGCCGGAGGGCGCATCATGAACCCGCGGACGGCATATGCGCAGCTGCAGGGTGGGCAGGTGTGGGGGCTAAGCTCCGCGCTGCACGAGGCGACGGAGCTGGACCCGCTGCTTGCACGGTACTGTAATGCCGATCTGGCGGAGTATCACGTCCCTGTGGCGCGCGACATATGCGATGTGACCACGGTGATGGTGGAGGAAGAAGACACGCTCGTTAATCCACTGGGAATCAAGGGCATCGGCGAACTGGGGACGACTGGTCTGGCAGCGGCGATCGCGAATGCGGTTTACCACGCGACGGGCGTGAGGATCCGTAAGCTGCCGATCCGGCTGGACAAGGTGCTTTGCGGGATCGCTTCGTAGAGGGGGTGTACCCCCAAACATACGCAAAATCTTGACAGAGCAGAGGTGAAACATGAATCTGGCAAGAGATGCGGCCCTGCGCTTTGGCTTTCAAGGCAGATAGAACGTTTGTGTAACCAGAGTAGCGGAAATGAGCGAAATGGGACGCAACCGAGCGGAAAAGAAAGGCAGCCCCCGGGAAGGGGCTGCCAAGGGATGCAGGAAAGCAGGCTACTGGGTAGCGAAGGTGGTTGCGCCCCACAAGGCAGTGGAACCGCTGAGGGTGGAAGCCCCCCAGAGAGCTGTGGAGCTCGAGGGAGTGGAGCGTCCCCAGAGAGCAGTGGAGCCGTCCATGGTGGAGGAACCCCAAAGTGCATTGGCGGCATCCGGTGTTGCGCGACCCCAGAGAGCGGTGGCTCCCCACAGGGCGGTATAGGCCTGCGGGTCGTCCCTGCCCCAGAGAGCCGTGGAGGCCTGCGTGGAGTCCCTGCCCCAGAGAGCCGTACTCCCGCCTACGAACGCGTTTGTGCCATAAACGCTCGAGGCACCCCAGAGCGCTGTTCTTCCCCACAATGCCGTGCTGTCTGTGATCAGGCCAACATTTCCGCTGGTGGGATCGTAGACGGCCAAGGGAGACATCGCCGTGCCTGCGGGAACAGCCGTGGTCTTGGCATTTGCCACCGCGGCGGCTATATCCAGATACCCGGCACCTACGGTGAAGACGTCGTTATGTGCGGTGTAGGTATTGCCCCCGTCGGTGACGGCGCTCGTTTGCGGAAGAACGAATTTGTTAGCGTTCTCCATCAGAAGAGCCTTGACCTGGTCCGGCGTGAGAGCGGGGTTGGCGTTCAGAAGCAAAGCCACTGCGCCACTCGCTACCCCTGTTGCCATGCTGGTACCGCTCAGGGGCATGTAGTCCGGTGAGCTCTGCGTGGCAGATTGGGTGGCAAGAGGACCGATCAGAGTTTGGTAAAAGCTGACAGGTGTGTAGAACTTTGGGTTGTTCTGTTGCAAGCTGCTGTTGGGTGCGTGCAGGCTGGTGACCAGATTGCCAGGTGCGACAATGTCGGGCTTCGAGACCTGGTCGATGAACGACGGTCCCTTGGAGCTGTAGCTGGCCATGGCATCGTCAGTGTTGGTGGCGGTACCCATGGTGCGAACGGCGCCTACGGTGAGGACATACGGGTCATTGCCAGGAGCTTCGATGGTGCCGTAGCCCTCGGTGTTCAATGCCAGATCGCGGCCGGCGTTGCCGGCGGCGGCGACGACGACAATGCCCGCTTTCCAGGCCAACTCGACTTCCTGGCATAGCGGATCCAGCGTGTAGCTCTCAAAGATTGGACGGCCAAGGGAGAGGTTAATCACCCGGATGTTGTAAGTGTTCTTCAGCGCGATCGCGGTGTCGATGGCCTGAATGACCGCAGTGTCCGTGCCCTGTCCGTTGGCGTCAAGAACCTTGAGGTTCAGGAGGCTGACGGTGGGTGCGATGCCATAGAAGGTGCGGAAAAACTGTGGACCATACGAAGCCGTGCCGTTTCCGCCGATCAAACCCGCGACGTGGGTCCCGTGACCAAATTCGTCGTTGGTGTCCTTTAGGGCACCCGGGACGAAGCTTTGGCTATAAACCACTCGCCCATTCGCGCCCGGACCGGAGGGTATGGTGGGCCCGCCCAGGATCGGATGTGCGGGTGCAATCAGGAGTAGTGTCTGGGCCGAAACAGCCTGCAGATCGCGTACGCCGTTGATGCCACTGTCGATCACGGCTACACCGATATTGCTACCGTAGTAGCCCGAAGCCCATACAGCCGGTGCCTTGATGGGTTCGGCCGTGTACTCCGCACTGGTTGCAATGCTGGGTGAGATTGCGGTAGCTCCATGAGTAACCAGTGTGCGGTCGGGGCTCATGTAGCGGATATTGGTATCGGCGCTTAGTGTCTGCAACGCGGAGGAAGGCAGTGTGAGCTGGAGGGCGTTGATGCCTTTCAGGACAACCGGTGTGCTGCCGCCCAACGCGGTGAGCTGCTGCAGTTCAGCTGATGTTGGGGGTGAGATGTACTGAATGATGACGGAGGTGTTGCCCGATGCCGGTGCAGCAAGATCCGGGGATGTTTTGAAGACGTTGGGTGGTGCGTTTTGGGTTGGTGCGGCCAACGCGGGAAGACTCGCGCTGGCGGACACACCGCAGAACAAGAGGAATTTTCGAAACCGTGGAGACGGTAGCATTGCAGTGCCTCATACAAGGAGATAGAGCAAGGCGATGCGAGTCTTCGGTTCTTAGAGAGTACCTAAGTTACTGATCTAAGTGACCTTGGACGTCCACACGCTTCCTTGACCAAAGCGACTGTAACTGCCTTTTCGCGGGTGCGAATCACACGGTTGGGGGACTTATGCAGTCTCACCGTGTTAGTCACGTGACCGCTGTGCGCAGGAATGATCCCTTTCGTTACAAACAAGCCTTTTGTGGACCTGAAAGGCGTCGTTTGTTTCGTCAGGGAGCCGAAGTGGACATCGTGAAGACGGTACAAGAGTTTGTAAAAAAGTAACGAGATCGAGCAACGCGTACCGATGCAGAGGCACCTTATCTATGGTAGGCGTTGGTGCTTGCAGGTATCGATCCGAAGAGCATGCGACGATTGTTCGGCGGCGACCAGCCGCAACACACTCATGAATCTTAGGTCCCACTGAATCGCCTCGCCGCGGTCTCAATCACGCGAGCGGCGCTGAATCTCTACGCTCTGGAGAACGTTTATGGCTGCAGTAAGTGATGTTACACGGTACATCTGTCTCTTTCACGATGCGGAGCGGGCGCGCGGAGCGGTCAACGCCCTGGAGAGCGCGGGAGTGGCGTCTGGAAGCGTGACCGTGCTCAGCGGTCAAGATCACGATGTTCAGGCAGTGTCGCCCACCCTTTCGGAGTTGGGCGTACCGGAGCGTGATCTCGCCCACCTGCAGGATGGATTGCGTCGCGGTGGAGTCATCGTATCCCTGCAGGAGTCTGAAAGCCGAAGCGCCGCCATCGAGAAGATCTTTCACCATTACAGCGCGGACAAAATCGACGAAACGGAACTCCGCAGTGCAGAGCCGGTCGTCGCCACGGTGCCTCTCGCCGCTGAGTCTGAAGTGCATGACATCGCGGATCAAGCGGTGATTCCCATTGCCGAGGAGACCCTGGTTGTCGGCAAGCGCGAGGTAGACCGCGGGGGTGTGCGCGTCTACAGGCGGACAGTAGATGAACCCGTGAGCGAGGCCATAAGCCTGCATGATGAGCGGGTTGTACTGGAACATCGCAGTGTGGACCGGGCAGCTACGGAAGCTGACGTCCGTGCGGGCTCTCAGGACTTTGAACTGGTAGAGACGACGGAGGTGCCCGTGGTGCAGAAGACGGCCCGCGTGGTGGAAGAGGTTCATGTCGGCAAGGTGGAAACGGACCGGACCGAGGTCGTCCAGGACAGTGTTCGTCACACCGAGATCGACGTTGAGCCGATTGAAACAGCTGTTGGGCGTCCTGGGACATTGCGCGACTGATCGAGAACCGTCGCAGGTGCTGAAACGGGTGCTTCTGCCCTATTGAGTCAACAGCGACATGAGCTCCACCCGCGAGATGCGGATGAGGATAAGAGATGGCTACGGAACGAGTGAAGGTATATGAAGACGGCAAACGCGGTGGATTTCCCATCTGGGCGTGGCTGCTGCCGCTGCTTCTGATCTTGGCATTACTAGCGTGGTACCTGCTGCACAGATCGCATCCGGACGACGCGGCGGCGCCGGCGGCAACACCGGTTGCTGCTTCTGCACCATCGAACGTGGGCGGGATGCCAGACATCGGGTCAGTGCATTTCGCGACTGACAGCGCTGATCTGACGCCAGAAGCACAGGCGACCCTGACGCGCGCTGCCGAGTACATGAAACAGCACCCGGAAGCACACATCAGGCTCGAAGGTTACACCGATTCCGCCGGCACAACGCCACATAATATGTCGCTGTCGGATCGTCGGAGCCAGGCTGTCGCGGGATTCTTGAAGGGCCAGGGCGTTGACGGATCCAAGCTGACGGGCCAGGGGTTCGGTCCAGAAAACCCGACCGATACGAATGCGACAGCAAGCGGCAAAGCCGACAATCGCCGCGTGGAGTTGTTCCAACAGCAGTAACGTTTCGCCAGCGGTGGACGGAGTATGCCGACCGTTCAAAAGACGTTTATCGAAGTGACGAAAGAGAATCGAGATAGATATGCAGACAGTTGTCGGACTTTATAAGACGGTAAGCGAAGCGAACAAGGTAAAGCAGGCTCTCCTGGGCGAGGGCTACAGCGGCGGGGATGTCACCGTGATCGACCAGAGTGAGAGCGGATCGACAACCGGCTACGAAGGAACCACCGGCTATGGGGCAACAGGCGATACGGGTGACTCGGTAGGTAGCAAGATCAAGCACTTCTTCCAGGGTCTGGGTGGACACGACGAGCATACTCATTCGGCCTACACGGAGGGTGTGCGCGGTGGTGGCGCTTTGGTCGCCGTGAATGCGGCGGAGGGCCAGGTAGAGCGTACCGCGGCTCTGCTGGAGCAGTATGGCGCTTCTGACATCGACGGCGGTGGGACCTATGGCTCGAGCACGGGAGATACCCTGGCGACGACCGGAACCGACCGTAGCGCTTCGACGGTGACCGGCGAACAGGTCATCCCGATCGTTCAGGAAGAACTCGTGGTCGGCAAGCGTCAGGTGGAGCGTGGCGGCGTGCGCGTTTATTCGCGTGTAGTCAGCGAAGCTGTCAGCGAAAATGTCAATCTGCACGATGAGCGCGTCGTCGTTGACCGTCATGCGGTGAGCCGTGCTGCAACGGAGGCAGACTTCGTGGACGCAGGACCCATCGAAGTACGCGCCATGGGTGAAGAGGCTGTTGTGGGTAAGGCGGGCCGTGTGGTTGAAGAGGTCGTCGTTGGCAAGACGGCATCCGATCACTCGGAGACAGTGAAGGACTCCGTCCGGCACACCGAGGTCGACGTGGAACCAGTTACGACTGGTGTTGGATCGACCACAACTACGACGAACACCAAGTACTAAGCGCTGTGTGAAAGCAGGACCAGGGTCCGGAGCTGATGCTTCGGACCCTGACGTTTGTGAGGGGATCATGTCAATTCTTCAGCTAGAAGGCGCGTACGAGAATGAGCTGGCGGCTACGGGAGAATTCAACCCGCAGGCGCCAAAGACCGCACTGATGCTGCCCTCGGGACAGCGGATCGTACTGCCAACGGAGCTGCTTCTCGGTGCGATAAACGGACAGACTATAGTTTCACAAGCCGTGCAGCCGGAACTTTCGACACGCCAAGACGTGACGCCTCCCTCTGCCGATGTTGGGAACAGCAGGGACCGTGTGATTCCGTTGATCGCTGAGGAGCTTGCGGTGGGGAAGGCTCAGGTCGAAACGGGACGGGTGCGGGTCCGGCGCGAGACGGAGGAGCATGTCCAGACCGTGACAGTGCCACTCACCGACGTGCGCTGGGAGGTGGAGCATATTCCTATCGATCAGGTGGTGGAGACGCAACCTGAGATACGGCAGGTGGGCGATACCATCGTTTTCCCAATGGTGGAAGAGCGCATGGTGGTCAGGCGGGAACTCTGGTTGCGTGAAGAGGTCCACGTGCACAAGGTTTCGAGCACAACCGAGAAGAGCGCTGATTTCAGCGTAAAGCGGGATGTGCTGGTGGAGAGCCGTACGGGCGAGGCTTGAGGTGGGGGGTGCTGCGCGCGATGGTTCGTGGGCAGCACCTTTGCCTACGTGGTTAGGGTTGTGGCGTGAAGTCGCGGATGCGATCCACAGTCGCCTGGTCCAGGTGCTGTAGAAGGTTGGCCAGCAGGTCTACGGTGCGGTCGAAATCGCCGCGGTTGACCACTCCATTGTGCGCGTGGGTATAGCGCACGGGCGTTACGATGTTCACCGTCGGCGCGCCAGTTCCGGATTCCTGCATCTCTGAGGAGTCGTCACCGTACCCCTGGACAAGATCGAGTTGGAGAGGGATGCTGTTGGTCTTCGCGGTGTCCTGAACGAAGCGGACGAGTTTGCGATTGGGAATGGCGCTGCTGTCATAGAGGAAGATGCCTGGACCGCCGCCCAGATGAGCCTGCGTCTCCTCGGGATGACCGCCCTGATCGTTAGCGATTCCTCCCTCGAGAGCAAGGCCCAGATCGGGTTTGACGAGGTTCGAGGCGGTACGGGCGCCGCGGAGGCCGATCTCTTCCTGCGTGGTGGCCACAAAGAAGACCTGATTGTTATGGGGCAGCTTGGCAAGGCGCTGCATGGCTTCGAGCAGGACAGCACAGCCGATGCGGTCGTCCCAGGCTTTACCTAGGTAGTTTTCCGAGCCGTTCAGGACCTTGAAAGGAGCATCGGGCACGACCGGATCGCCGGCCTCCACCCCCATCGCGGCGGCTTCGGCCGGGGTTTTGGCGCCAATGTCGAGGAAGACGCTTTCGCGTGGGATGACGGCTGTGCGTTCGGCCGGCGTGGCGACGTGGATGTCACGGATGCCGGTGACGGCCTCGACGGGGCCCTTGCTCCCCAGGATGATCCAGCGCTGGTCCACCAGAGCCTGATCCAGCCAGCCGCCGAGCATTTGCATGGTGAGCTGGCCATTGGGCGCGACGCGCCGGACCATGCCACCGAGTTCGTCCATGTGCGCGTCCACCATGATGCGGGGCCCCGTAGTGCCAAGCTGCGCGATGACGGAGCCCATGCCGTCATAGCGCAGAGGCGCGGATGAGAGGGGTTTCATCTCGGCAACCATGACGGCGCGGACGGGGTCTTCATAGCCCGGAGGCCCCGGCGCATCGGACAGGCGCTGCAATAGCTGCACGGTCGTGTCGGAGTGCTGTGCAGCTACGAAGGATGGGCAGACCAGAAGGCCCAGGGGCAGCAGAACGCTGAAAAGGGGTCGCATAGCGCAGCGTAGCATCTAGGGAGAGAGCGTCGCAGCAGCAGCGCGCGTAAGGGGGGGAAGGCGATATGGCGGTCCGTATCGGGATCCCGGTATCCACGTCCGAGGACCTGGAGTACAACGGAAAGAATGATCCGCAATACGTCCAGGCTGTGCGTCAGGCGGGGGGCGAGGTCATGACGATACCGTTGGTGCCTTCAGGGAACTGGAAGGGCCTGGCCCAGAGCTGCGACGGTTTTGTTTTGCCCGGAAGCCCTGCCGACGTGGATCCTGAGCTGTATGGACAGGCTCGCGCGGAGCAGACGGCGCAAGCGGACGGCTGCCGCGAGGCATGTGATCTGCTATTGCTGGAACACGCGGCGGAGAGCGGCAAGCCTGTACTGGCGATCTGCTTCGGGATGCAGCGTTTGAATGTGTGGCGTGGAGGAACCCTGATTCAGGATCTGAGTCCGGTTCCGGTCAATCACAGTGCGGGCGCAACTGTGGCGGTCGCTCATTCCGTAGCCGTTCCTGGTCATAGCCTGCTGGCCGGATTGCTTAATGCGCAGGAGGCTCCCATGGAGGGGAACTTTCGACGTCTATCCGTGAACAGCAGTCATC
>CAXTGN010000132.1:2509-10710 GCA_964243455.1 uncultured Acidobacteriaceae bacterium | reverse complement strand
CGCCTACCCGTAAGCTGCAAGCCATCACCGCCGGCCGCCTCTGGGACGAAGCCAAGGGTCTCGACGCCCTACAAGACTTCGAGGCGCCGATGCCTCTCCTCATCGCTGGCGACAATACCTTCGACGCAGAGGACAGGCAAGCGACATGGCCCGCACACCTCCAAAACCTTGGCCCACTAAGCCGGCACGACCTGCACCAGAGGTTTCGCGAGAGCGCCATCTATCTCTGCACCTCCCGCTACGAGCCCTTTGGCCTGGCCCCGCTCGAGGCCGCGCTCTGCGGCTGCGCCATTGTTGCTCGCGACCTCCCCAGCCTGCGTGAGGTCTGGGACAATAGTGCGCTCTATTTCACCGATAACGTCTCCCTACACGCCACACTGCAAGCCCTCAACAGCAGGCCCCAACTCCTGGCGGAAGCACAGCACCGCGCCCACAACCGCGCCCAACGCTACACTCCCGAGCGCATGGTCGAGAACTACTTGCACCTCTTTGAGACGGTCCTCCAGCAAGCGCAGGTTCCGCAGCATGCCTCGTAACCTCCGTATCGCCTACTTCTCACACTCCCTCCGCTCCGACTGGAACAACGGCAATGCTCATTTTCTTCGCGGCCTCCTCGACAATCTCCGGCTTCTCGGCCACGAGGTCGCCTGCTTTGAGCCCGAGCACGAGTGGTCCATCGAAAATCTCCGCGCCGAACCGCAAGGCGAAGCCTCGCTCACGCAGTTCGCCGAGCTCTACCCCGACCTCGACGTCGAACTCTATCCCGCGGACCAAACAAACAGCCCGTCCTACTGGCATCAGGTCCTGCGCAATACTGAGATCGTCATCCTTCACGAGTGGAACCCGCCCGCGCTCGCGCACACGCTACTCGCCGTCCGTGACCAGTTCGGTTTCCAGCTTCTCTTCCACGACACGCACCACCGCGCCTCGTCTTCGCCCGAAGCCATAGCCCAGTTCGGTACAGACCGCTTCAACGGAGTCCTCAGCTTCGGCGACTCCCTCACGCGCATTTACCGTGACCGTTTCGGTCTCGCCAAGGTCTGGACGCTCCACGAAGCCGCCGATACCCGCCTGTTCCGTCCGTTGCCCGGCGCGGAACACCAGCAGGACATCGTCTGGATCGGCAACTGGGGCGACAACGAGCGCTCCGGCGAGATCCGCGACTACCTCCTTATGCCTGCCTCACAATCAACGCCCGGCACCACCACCATCTACGGCGTGCGCTACCCCGAGAACGGCCTGGCAGCCCTTTCCCAGGCCGGCGTTCGCTACGGCGGTTATCTGCCCAATCTCCATGCTCCAAAGGTGTACGCCGCCTCCCGTCTCACGGTTCACATCCCGCGCCAGCAGTACAACGGTGCGATGAAGGGCATCCCCACCATCCGCGTCTTTGAGGCCCTTGCCTGCGGCATCCCGCTCCTGTCGGCACCCTGGGAGGACACCGAGCATCTCTTCCGCGAAGGCGACTTTCTCTTTGTGCACTCAACCGAACAGATGACCTCTGCCATGCAGCGTCTGCTCGAACACCCTGACGAAGCCGCCGCCCAGGCGGCCCGAGGCCTCGAAACCGTGCTCGCTCATCACACCTGCCGCCACCGCGCCGAGCAGCTGACCACCATCCTCGAAGAGGAGTTGTTCCGTTGAAGATCTTCGCTTTCGGCTCCAGCATCGTCAGCTCCTATTGGAACGGCGCGGCTACCTACTACCGCGGCTGCTACAAGTACCTCGCGCGTCTCGGCTATGACATCACCTTTGCCGAGCCCGACGCCTACGGTCGCCAGCAACACCGCGATAACGACGACTTCAGCTACGTCACCTCGCTCGTCTACCAACCTCGCGAAAAAGACGGCGGCCGCGACCTCGACCGCCTGCTCAAACAAGCTGCTGACTTCGACATCGTCGTCAAGCACTCCGGCATCGGCTGCGACGACTCGGAGCTCGAAGCCCGCGTTCCCCGAGAATGTGGCGCTAGCGCCCGCAGCCAGAATGATGGGCCCATGTCCTTCATCTGGGACGTCGACGCCCCCGCCACCATCCACCGCATGCAGGCCAATGCGGACGATGCCCTCGCCCAGTCCACCCGTCTCTACGACGCCATCCTCACATACGGCGGCGGCCCACTCGCCCGTGATGGCTTTCGTGGATTCGGCGCGCGCGCCTACTACTCGATGTACAACGGACTCGACCCCGAAACCCACCACCCCGTCGCGCCCGATCCCACCCTCGCCTGCGACGTCGTCTTCCTCGGCAACCGCCTCCCCGACCGCGAAGCCCGCGTCGAAGAGCTCTTCCTTCGCGCCGCAGAACTCGCTCCCCAGGCCAGATTCATCCTCGGCGGCGAAGGCTGGGGCGACAAGCAGCTGCCCCCCAACGTCCGCTGGGTGGGCCACGTTCCCACCGCCGACCACAACAGGGTCAACTGCTCCGCCAGCATGGTCCTCAACATCAACCGTGCGTCCATGGCCGAGTTCGGCTTCTCGCCCCCCACTCGCATCTTCGAGGTCGCCGGTGCCGGCACCTGTCTGCTTTGCGACGACTGGCCCGGCATCAGCGACTGCTTCGAACCCGGCAGCGAGATCCTCGTCGTCAAAAACGCCGAGGATGTCGTCGCCGCGCTCACCCGCTACGACCTCACCCAGCGCAAGCAGATCGGTGCCGCCTTCCACACCCGCGGTTTGCTCGACCACACCTACGCCCAGCGCGCCGCCCAGGCCGACTACGCCTTCCGTGAGTGCCACGCCCGCCGACAGGGCCAACTCCGCCCACAAACCGAATCCCTCGCCACCATGGTCGACTGGCGCCACCACCCCAACTGGCGCCGCAACCCTCAAGGTCAACTGATCGACGCTCCGCAAGAGGTCCAGGCATGATCTGCCGCGTCCTCCTAGCTTTCAGCCTCTCCAAAGCTGCGTCATCTCGACCGGACCGCGAAGCGCGGAGTGGAGAGACCCCTGTATTTTGCCCATGGCAGCGAAACTCCCTTGGCGGATCAAACCGCGAAGGGGCACGACTTCGGCAGTGCCGTAGATCTTGCCTCCAGGAAGCGGCTTCGGCCGCTGTGGTAAGCCTGGCCAGGACCAATCCCAAGCCTCGCATCTTCGCTTTTTCCAAGATCGCCCACCCCCCAGGCCCCACCGCATGAAGATTGTCCTCTACGGCCTGACCATCACCTCCAGCTGGGGCAACGGCCACGCCACCACCTATCGCTCGTTGTGCAAAGCCCTCGCCCGCCGAGGCCACACGATCACCTTCGTCGAAAAGGACGTCGAGTGGTACCGGAGCAACCGGGACCTCCCCAAGCCTGACTACTGCACCGTCCGCCTCTTCGAGGACTGGGCCACCGAATACCCGTCCCTCATCGCCGAATCCAAGGACGCCGACGCCATCGTCATCGGCTCCTACTTCCCCGACGCCATCGCCGCCACTGAAGCCCTCCTCGCCACTCACCACGGCCCGCTGCTCTTCTACGACATCGACACCCCCATCACGCTGGCATCTCTGCGCAAGGAGGGCCGCACCGACTACCTCCGCGCCGACCTCATCCGTCAGTACAACGCCTACCTCAGCTTCACCGGCGGCCCCGCCCTCCACGAGCTCGAAACGACGTTCGGCGCCCCCCGAGCCGTCCCCTTCTACTGCTCCGTAGACCCCGACCTCTACCACCCCACCCCCATCAACCCCGACTTCCGCTGCGCCCTAAGCTACCTCGGCACCTACGCCCACGACCGCCAACCCAAACTCCTCACCCTCCTCAACGAAACCGCCAAACTCCTCCCCCAAGAACGCTTCATCGTAGCCGGCCCTCAATATCCCGGCAACGAACCCTGGGCTCCCAACGTCGAGCGCATCATCCATTTATCTCCACCTCAACACCCGGCCTTCTACTCCAGTTCCCGCTTCACGCTCAATCTCACCCGCGACGACATGGTCGCGGCCGGCTGGTCACCCTCCGTCCGCCTCTTCGAAGCCTCCGCGTGTGGCGCCGCCATCCTATCCGACCCCTGGCCCGGCATGGAAGACTTCCTGACGCCGGGAAGTGAAGTGCTCCTACCCGCGGATGCCCATGAGGTCGCCGAGATCCTCCACAATACCCCCGAAGCCGCCCGCAACGCGATGGGACAACGCGCCCGCGACCGCATCCTGGCGCAACACACCGCCGCTCACCGCGCCGCGCAGTTCGAAGGGATCGTCGCAACCTGCAACTAACGGTCCAGCTCTCCGGGCACGATCTCTAACGCACCACAGGAAGCTCCACAAAGCTGGCGTTGTCCGCAGCGTGGAAGACAGTCTCCGTAGCCGTCTTGTAGTCCTCAGGTTTGGCAAAGAAGATGTTTGGCACAAAGGTCTGCGGATTGCGGTCATACAGCGGAAACCAGCTGGACTGCACCTGCACCATGATCCTGTGGCCAGGCAGAAACATGTGATTCGCGTTCGGTAGCGCGAAACGATACGCCAGCGGCTTGCCTGCCGCAATCGGTTTGGCATTCGCCAGGCTCTCGCGGTAGCGGCCGCGGAAGATGTCCATCGCGACCGGCAACTGGTAGCCACCCAGTTCCGGCTGCCCAGCTACCTCATCCGGGTAGACATCAATCAGCTTCACGACCCAATCAGCATCCGTGCCCGTCGAGGCAGCGATCAGATTCGCGATCGGCTCTCCACTGATCGTCAACGGCTCAGTCAACGTGGCGCTCGTAAACGTCAGCACATCGGGCCGCCCGGAAAACTCGCGCTGATCGTCCACAAGCCACCGTATCCAGGACAGATTCTCTGTGTACCCGACCGGCTGGCTCGGTCGCGCGCGGTACGGCACCGGCTTGGCCGGATCCGACACATACACATCTGCGCCTTCGTCCGCACCCGGCTGCATAAACGCCAGCTTTCCGGCCGCGTGCAGATAAAGCGGCATGGGCTGCGGTGGAGCATTACCCGCAGCGGAGGGCCACGTCTGGAGGCGCTCCCATCGGTTCACGCCCGTTTTAAAGGCGCTCACCCTGGCAACATCCATCGCCGGCGCGTTGTCCTGCAGGTAGTGCGCCAGAAAGGGCGCCAGGATCGCCTCACGGAAGTACAACCCTGTATCGCTGCGGAACTTGATCGGTCCCAGCGAATCCGCATACTCGATCTCCTGACCGTGATGCCATGGTCCCATCACCAGCCAGAGATTTTCCTTCGCTTCGGGTTTGTTTTTCAGTGCCTTGTACACGGCCATCGCCCCGTAAATATCTTCCTGGTCCCACAGGCTGTCTACCAGCATGGTCGGTACGGTCAGCGGCTGTGCAGCAAGCAGCTTGTCCATTGCCTGTCCACTCCAGAAGCTGTCATAGCTCGGGTGCGTGGTGATCTTCTTCCAGAAACCGATCTGGTCCATGTTGCGTTGCCGGCCAAGCTCACCCGCCGAGCCCGCCTTCATATATGTGTCGTAATCGTCGAAGTTGGAGCTCAACCACCGCACTTCGTTTGATCGCGTGGCTGTTTGCTCGTAGATGTACGGCATATTCTGCTCGCGAAAGGCGCCGTTGTGAAACCAGTCATCGCCCATCCAGCCGTCTACCATCGGATTCATCGGCACAACGCACTTCAATGCCGGATGCGGATGCACCAGCGGCGTCAGCGACAGAAAGCCGTCATAGCTGATGCCCAGAATGCCGACCTTGCCGTTGCTCTCCGGCACATGCTTCACCAGCCAGTCGATCGTGTCATAGGTGTCGGTCGATTCATCCACCGGTGTCGGATTCAGCGGCCCACGCATGGGACGGTTCATCACATAATCGCCCTCGCTCCCATACTTGCCCCGGATGTCCTGCACCACGCGGATGTATCCGCCGTTGATGATCGGCTCCACCGCATTGTCATAACCCCACAGGCTCACGCCCATGTGCTCGCTCGGGGTATTGGTCGTCAACACGATCGCGTTGTACGGCGTGCGTGTCATCAGGATGCCCGCATGCCTTGCATCTTTGGGCACCATGATCACCGTGTGCAGCTTCACGCCATCGCGCATCGGGATCATCACGTCGCGGCGCTCGTAATCCATGCCCGCGGTCGGTTGCTGAAAGGCTTGCGGCGTCTCGCTCGGGTAGTTCGGATACAAGGGCGCCTGTTGCGCCTCCGTCAGGTTCCCGGGACCCACGACACAGACCGCTACACAGACAACGACCCACGCACAACGTTTCATAGCGCCTCAAAGAACACTGGATAGAGGCAACCTATCACGTCGAACCCGCTTCACGTCCCCGGCGCAACAGACCGCGATGCTGGCTCCGCTCAGCTTGCACGGGGCAGCGGCAATGGGTGTTGCGCATCCCACACTCAACTCACGTGCAAAGTGCCTCGCAAAAACAAGAGTGCGAGAGCACCTGCTCCCGCACCTTCGCCACCCTTAACTACGTTGAGGAACTCAGCAAGCCCAGGCTACCCGGAAATCCCCTTGTTCACCACAATGGTCACAACCACGCGCCGGTTCTGCGCCTGTCCCGTCCGCGAACGGTTGCTCCCAACCTGGTTGGTGACGCCCATCGCCGCGGGAGCCAGAATGCTCGTCAGCGGAACCTCACCCGTCTGCTGAATCATCGAGATCACCGCATTTGCGCGCTCGGAGCTCAGTCGCTGGTTCAGATCCGGCGACCCAACCTTCGACGCAAATCCTTGCACCTCGATCATTGCGCCCGGTGTGTTCGCCGCCGCCTTCACGAAGTCTGCCAGCTGCTGCTTGTACTTCGGCGCAACCGTCGCTCTGCCGTTGGCGAAGGTGATCGTCAGGCTGTCCTTGGTGTCGAACTGATCCAGCTGCCCGATGCGGCCGTTGGTCCGGCCGATCGCACCCTTGTTCGCCGCCGTATCCTGGACATTCGTTGCAATGGCCTGTTTGTTCGCGTCAATGTCCTGCCGCGCCGACGCGATGTCCTGCGTATTCTGATCGATGTTCCTACGGTTGGTCCGGATCTCGTCCTGTGCCTTCGCCACTTCCTGCGCCACAGGGTTCACACCGGCATCGATCTGCTTTGCCGTCCGCAATGAGTTTTGTGTGAAGACGATTTTCCTCGCCAGCAGTTTGTGGTCCTGGTCGTAGCTGCCGTCCACCTTCACGGCCAGTCCCGGTACGAGCTCCGTGATCGCCAGGTTTTTCCGGCCCCAATCGAACAGACCGTCCTTTTCCGTCGCCTTTGTTGTGTCAGAAAGAACCACCGTAGTCCTTGCATGATCCTTCGACTGAACAATGATGTTCGGTCCAGTCCGATCGACTACCAGGCCCTCAAGCGTTGCAGCCTGCTGAGCCACTGCAGCGCTGCCCATCAACCCAAATGCGGCCGCAAATACAAAACCACTTACCGTCGAAATTCGACGCTGATTCTCCATCAGTCACTCCAGTTCCCGGCAGCCAGCAACGGCCGCCTCCTTTGGCTATTCGAGATTCGCGCCACAATCACAAGCTCTACGAAGGGGCCGTGGCGACATCCCGCTGCCGTAATTCTATGCCTTTCTGTACAACTACTGCGGGCCTCTCCCATATTGCGTAGGTGATAGTCAGGGTACCTTGATACGCCAGCAACACCGCGTGGGCGAGCCACACCGCTTGGACAAGTGCCTGCGCCGCAAGGCATCCTAACCACCACCTGCTTCGCATTCCCATCACGGCAGACCAGCACCCCATCCCGGAGCTCTACGTGGCGACCCTCACCACCCCGCATCCCTTCCCCATCCTCGGCAACTCGACCACGGAACAACTCGCCCACCGCCTCCGCGAAACGACCACCGCCGAAGTCCGCTTCACCCCCGGCGAGCGCGCGCTCTACGCCTCCGACCTCTCGCATTATCGCCAGGTCCCCATGGGCGTCGTGGTGCCGAAAACTCTCGAGGACGTGATCGCTACCGTAGCCGCCTGCCGCGAGTTCAAGTTGCCCCTCTTCGGCCGTGGCGCCGGCACCTCGCTCTCCGGTCAGACCACCAACGCCGCCGTCGTCGTCGACTTCTCGAAATACCTCAACTACATCGAAGAGCTCAACCCAAAAAAGAAGTATGCCTGGATCCAGCCCGGCATCGTCAACGACCACCTGCGCTCTGCGGCCGAGAAGCACAACCTCACCTTCGCGCCTGATCCTGCTACCCATCAGTACTGCACTGTCGGCGGCATGATCGGCAACAACTCCTGCGGCCCACACTCCGTGCTCGGCGGCAAGACCAGCGAGAACATCGAAGAGCTC
>CAXTGN010000132.1:0-2499 GCA_964243455.1 uncultured Acidobacteriaceae bacterium | reverse complement strand
CGCAAACGGAGGCAAGTTCGCCGGCGACGACGCCGAAGAGCTCGACATCCTGCTTTACGACGGCACCCGCATGACCGTCGGCGCCACCACAGAATCCGAGCTGAAACGCATCATCAAGGGAGGTGGTCGCAGGGGCGAGGTATACGCCGCCCTCGAGCAGCTGCGCGACGAGTACGCCACGCTCATTCGCAAGAAGTTCCCGAACATCCCACGCCGTGTCTCCGGCTACAACCTCGACTATCTGCTGCCCGAAAACGGCTTCCATGTCGCCCGCGCCCTCGTGGGTTCGGAAGGCACGTGCGTTACGGTTCTCCGCGCCAAGACCAACCTGATTCACAGCCCGCAACACCGCGTTCTGCTCGTCCTCGCTTACCCTTCCGTCTTCCAGGCTGCAGACCAGTCACCCCACATACAAGCCCTCGGCCCCATCGCCATCGAAGGCCTCAACACCAAGGTCATCGAAAACGCCCGCCTCGCCGGCAAGCACATGCCCGGCTTGAAGCTCTTTCCCGAAGGTGACACCTGGCTCCTCGTAGAGTTCGGCGCTGACACCCGCGAAGACGCTCTCAAGATGGGCCGCAAAGCCGTGAAGTGGGCCGAGCGTCATGACCCCGACCAGATCGGCATGCACCTGCTCGAAGATCCGAAAGAGCAGAAGGCCGCCATGGAAGTTCGCGAGCTCGGTCTTGGCGTCTCGCGCGTGCCCGGCAAGGGACCCAACACCTGGGGCGGATGGGACGACGCCGCCGTGGACCCCCAAAAGCTCGGCCCCTACCTCCGCGAGTTCTACGCCCTGCTCGACAAATTCAACTATTTCGTCGTGCTCTACGGCCACTTCGGCCAGGGTTGCCTCCATACCCACATGAATTACGACCTCCGCACTTCCGAGGGAGTCCAACACTACCGCAACTTCGTCACCGAAGCCGCCCATCTTGTCGTCAAGTACGGAGGCTCGCTTTCCGGCGAGCATGGCGACGGTCAGGCTCGCGCCGAACTGCTCCCCATCATGTTCGGCCCCGAGCTCGTCGAAGCCTTTCGCAAGTTCAAGCGCATTTGGGACCCCACCGGCAAGATGAACCCCGGCAAGGTTGTCGACCCCTACCCGCTCGACACCAATCTCCGCACCGGCCCCGATTACAAGCCGCTCGCCCTGCCCACGATCTTCCAGTTCCCGGACGACCACGGCAGCATGGCCGAGGCTACCGAGCGCTGCTTCGGCGTTGGCAAATGCCGCAAGCTCGAAGGCGGCACCATGTGCCCCAGCTTCCAGGTCACCCGCGAGGAAAAGCACACCACCCGCGGCCGCGCGCGCCTGCTCTTCGAAATGCTCCGCGGCGACTCCATCCCCGACACCTGGCGCAACAAGGAGGTCAAGGAAGCGCTCGACCTTTGCCTCGCCTGCAAGGGCTGCAAAGGCGACTGCCCCGTCTCCGTCGACGTCGCCACCTACAAGGCCGAGTTCCTCGCGCATTACTACGAGGGCCGCCTGCGCCCCAACCACGCCTACGCCATGGGCCTCATCGACAAGTGGGCCGCCCTCGGGTCGCGCTTTCCCGGCCTCGCCAACCTCGCCACGCAGACGCCCCTCGTCGGCGCGATCGCAAAGAAAATCGCCGGCGTCACGCAGAAGCGCGACATGCCCAGCTTTCCCGACCAGAGCTTCAAGCAGTGGCTGGCCGCCCAAGAACCCCCACAACCCTCGTCATCCCGAGCGGAGCGCAGCGAAGCCGAGGGACCCCTGTATTTCACCGCGCGAGGGCCGCAGGCACGAGCCTACCTCTCTTCTTCCCCGACCAACATGCGCGGAGAGGTCATCCTCTGGGCCGACACCTTCAACAACTACTTCACGCCCCACACCGCCCAATCCGCGCTCGCCGTACTCGAGGACGCCGGCTTCCGCGTCCACGTCCCGCGCGAGCACCTCTGCTGCGGCCGCCCGCTCTACGACTTCGGCATGCTCGACGAAGCCAAACAGTACCTCCGCAACATCCTTACGGCCCTCGCCGACGACATCGCCAAGGGCACGCCCATCGTCTGCCTCGAACCCAGCTGCGCCTCCGTCTTCAAGGACGAGCTCACTAATCTCTTTCCCAAAGAGGACGCCGCCCAGCGCCTGAGCAAACAGGTCATCCTCTTCCCCGACTTCCTCGAAAAGGTCGGCTACAAACCTCGTCCGCTCAAGGGCAAAGCCGTCGTCCACGGCCACTGTCACCAGAAAGCCCTCTGGTCCATGTCGCCCGAAGAACGCCTCCTGCAATCCGCTGGCCTCGAGCCGCAGGTCCTCGACTCCGGCTGTTGCGGTCTTGCCGGCTCCTTCGGCTATGAGGCCGGCCACCACGACATTTCTATGCAGATCGGCAACCGCGTCCTCCTGCCAAAAATACGCGAAGCCGCACCCGACACGTTCATCGTTGCCGACGGCTTTAGCTGCCGCCAGCAGATCGCCCACGGCTCGCCGCGCAAAGCCATGCACACCGCCGAAGTGCTCGCCATGGGTCT
>CAXTGN010000131.1:3097-10732 GCA_964243455.1 uncultured Acidobacteriaceae bacterium | reverse complement strand
CGCCCCCTCCCCAGCCAATCAAGGCTCCGAATCCAGCAGAGCGTCCCGTGTGGGCGACCTTTACGGACACGATATCGCCTGAGGCATGGACCTGCTGTCCGCAGGTCAGCTGGTCAGGCGTTACGCTTACGATCCGGCACTTGGCCTTCCCACGATCTGTCCGGAGGTGAATCACGGTGCCCGGAGGAAGCGTCTCCACGGCGTGCCAACTCCCTTTCCGGGCAGGCGCCTGCGCCGAGGCACCTGCAAGGCCCAAACCCAGAACGACGTACACCCCATACCATGCCCTCGTTGCGTTCACGCTACCTCCCTGTCTCACCGGTGACGCGAAGTCTAGCTGCCAAAAGGGGCTCATGGGGTCGTCGCTAGCCTGCAACGTCAAGGATTCGCTGCAGTGAAAAGGAAAGACTCGGCTCTAGATCATTCCCCGCGACCCCAACGAAATCTTAGCGTCTAACACTCAGGTGCAGTCGCTCGACGGCGCGAGAGGCAACGGCGGAGCGGGCACCAGAGGTAGGATCGTAGTTATGAGAACCATCGACGTATCACAGGGCGGGGTCCGCGTTCTTGACAGCCGCTCCACCGCCAGCCTGCTCAGCAAGGTGCTCTGGATCACCACGATCGGCTTCCTGTTCACGGCGTTTGGCGCATACATCGCCCCGCCTTTCATCGGCGGCGGCATCTTCTTCATCTTCATCCTGAACCTGGGGCTGATCTTTGCGATCAACGCCGCAACCAAGCGGTCGCCCGGCCTCGCCCTTGTGCTCTTCTACGTCTTCACCACCCTCATGGGCGTGGAGATCGGCCCGATGCTGCAGGCCTATATGCACATGGCCGGCGGCCAAAGTGTCGTCTTCCAGGCGGCCATCACCACGGCGGTTGGAATGGCCGCGATGGGCATCATCGCGCAGATTGCCCGCTTCAATTACCAGCGGGTCGCCAACTACGCCTTCGCGGCGCTGCTCGTCCTGATCGTTGTGGGTCTGATTGGTTCGTTCGTGCACTTCGTCTCGCCCAGTCTGTACGCCTGGGCCACGCTGGCGATCTTCTCCGTACTGCTGCTGGTTGACTTTATGCGTCTGCGCGACGGAGGTCGGGGTTTGGCCCCCGTACAACTCGCCCTCAGCATTTACATGGACGCGCTGAACATCTTCATCGCACTGGTGCAGATTTTCGGCAACGGCAACGGGCGTCGCGACAGCCGCTGGTCGTAGATCTTCACCCGCTTACCAGGGGTCCGACCCGTAGCTCGGGCCCTTGTCTCTGCCCTGGGTTGTGCCATGATTCCTCGTCTTATCATCCTTACCGGCGCTTCGGGCAGCGGCAAGACCACGATCGGTCGCGCTCTGGGTGCGCAGGCACACGGTGCGTACGAGGTCTTTCTCGGCGACGACGTGGGTGTGCCCTCGTCCGAGGTGATGCGGTCCTATGGTGAAGGTCATCAGCCCGGAGGAGCCTGGCAGCGCGCCATGACGCTCGGATGGATGGCACGCACGGCAGAGCAGATGCAGGCAGGTCGCACGGTGCTGCTGGAGGGGCAGATGCGGCTTGCCTTCATCTATGAGGCGCTTGCGACAGAGCGGATCGTTGGCGCACGGGTCATCCTGGTGGACTGCGGCGACGCGGAACGTACGCGTCGCCTGACTCACGAAAGAGCCCAACCGCACCTGGCGGACAACAGCATGATGGGCTGGGCACGGCACTTTCGCGAAGAAGCTCTGCAGTACGGCTGCGAGGTGCTGGACACCGGTGCGCAAAGCGTGGAGAGCTCCGTGAAGCAGATCCATGCGTATCTGGTGGATTGAGCGGCACAACGTCGCGAACACTTCTCCGTAGCTCCCTTATGCTTAAGAAAATGCTTCGAGAACGACAGATCGATCCAGCGGAAACGCGAGAGTGGCTGCGAAAGCTCCCCAAAGCCGAACTCCACCTTCACCTCGAAGGATCGATCACCCCCGACACGCTCCTGGACCTATCGAAGCGCTACGACCCCGTCCCGCTCACCCTCGAGCAAGCCCGGAAGGTGTATCTCTACCACGACTTCCCCAGCTTCCTGATGAGCTTCAAGGCCGTCACGGAACGTCTGCACACGCCTGCCGACTACGACACCATCACCTACAACATGGTCCGCGACCTCGCCGCACAGGGTATCCGCCACGCCGAGGTCTACCTCTCCATCGGCATCCTCTACCGCTTCGGCCGGCTCGATCCCGATGCCGTGATGGAAGCCGCCGAGCGCGGCCGCACACGCGCCGAGCGAGACTTCGGCACTACCGTGCTGTGGATCATCGATGCCGTGCGGCACTTCGGTGTGGAGGAAGCGCAGCGCGTCTTCGAGAAGGCCGCCAGCCTTCGCGAGCGGACTCCGTCCGTAGTCGGCATCGGCATTGGCGGCGACGAGGCCCGCGGCCCGGCCAACGGCTTCCGCGAGGTCTACGCTGCCGCGAAGGAGGCCGGTCTTCACCTCACCTGCCACGCCGGCGAGACCACCGGCCCGCAGAGCATTTGGGGGGCCATCAACATCGGCGCGGAACGCATAGGGCACGCCCTTACAGCACAGGAAGACCCGGAGCTGATCGAGATCCTGTCGCAACGGCAGATCCCGCTCGAGCTCAACATCACCAGCAATCTCCGCACTGGCTGCTGCCCTGCTCTGACCGAGCACCCCGTCCGCCGCTACTTCGAAGAAGGCCTCATGATCACTCTCAACTCGGACGATCCGCCCTTCTTCGGAGCGACGCTGCTCGACGAATACGACCTCGTCCACCGCCACTTCGAACTCACCCTGGACCAAATGCGCGAGCTTGCTGCCAACTCCTTTGACGCCAGCTTCTTGCCCCCGGAGAAGAAGCTCAGGCACCTCAGCGAGGTCGAGCAGTATGGGGTGTAAAGCTTAGATCGAGAGATGTTAGCGAGGTTAGGAAACTTATATAATTTTCCTAACATTTCTAATTCCACTACACTCCTCAGTATGAACCCGGTACTAAATCCCTTTGCACCCGGCGCTGGTACGCCACCGCCAGAGCTGGCTGGACGGGACAAGCTTCGGGAGGATGTCCGGATTGCCATCGCGCGCATCAGGGCTGGACGGGCCGCGAAGAGCGTCATGCTTGTGGGTCTGCGTGGCGTTGGAAAGACGGTGCTGCTCGATCGCTTACGAGCAGATGCAGAGGCGGCCGGAGTCTTCACAGTACGCGCAGAGACGCCCGAAAGGAGATCCCTTCCGGCTCTTCTGGCACCCCAGCTGCGTCATGTCCTCCTCCGGCTCAGTCGTATCGAAAAGGCGAAGGAACTAGCGCAACGAGGACTGCGGGCTCTGGCGGGTTTGGCGAAAGCGCTCAAGGTCAAGTACGGGGATATCGAGGTAGGCATTGACCTGGAGCCCGAGGCAGGCCTGGCCGACAATGGGGATCTGGAAGGCGATCTCACCACAGTCCTGGAAGAAGTTGGGCGGGCGGCGAGCCGCGCCAAGACTGCGGTGGTCCTTTTTCTCGATGAAGTGCAATATCTCGAAGAAGAGCAATTTGGCGCTCTCATATCCGCCCTCCATCGCTGCGCACAGCAGCAATTACCTGTCACGGTCGTCGGTGCCGGTCTTCCGCAGCTCCTAGCGCTGGCAGGGAATGCGAAATCTTATGCGGAACGACTCTTCGATTTTCCATTTATCGGTCCTCTAACGCCCGCCGATGCACGGACAGCGTTAAACAAGCCTGCAGAAGCGGAAGGCGTTGAATTTCAGCCTGAGGCACTGGATGAGGTGCTCAAACTCACGCACAATTACCCTTACTTTCTGCAGGAATGGGGTAAACATTCGTGGGATGTCGCGGATGGGAGCCCGATCACTCAAGCCGACGTCATGGAGGCGACAAGCACCGCGATCGCAGCACTGGACGAGAGTTTCTTTCGCGTACGTTTCGACCGGATAACACCGAAGGAGAAGCAGTATCTCCGAGCCATGGCCGAACTCGGGCCAGGACCCCACAGATCTGGTGACATCGCCGCTGTCCTAAGCAAGACCGTGAACACTGTCGCTCCTTTGCGCCAAGGGCTGATTGCGAAGGGTATGGTTTGGAGCCCTGCACACGGAGATACAGCCTTCACTGTTCCGCTGTTCGACGAGTACATGCAGCGCATCATGCCCGGTGAAGACTGGAAGACGGAAAAGATATGAATCTATTGACCAAGTGGCTGCGGGGCTACCTGCCCGCGCTGCCCGTTGACGATGTGCAGCTTGCCGAACACCTTACCCTGCGCGGCATCGCCGTCGAGGGTATCTTCCCTGCCGATTGCGGTGGTTCGCGCTTTGAGATGGACATCACCACCAACCGCGTCGACGCGATGAACCACTATGGCGTAGCGCGCGAGGCTGCGGCCATCTACGACCTGCCACTGACCAGACTTGAAGACGGTGTGGCCGCTGCTTTGGCCAAAGCTCAGACCGGGCCGGCGTTCCCCGTGAGGATCGACGCGGTGGACCTATGCGGCCGCTTCACGGCGCGTGTGATCCGCGGCGTCACGGTAAAGCCAGCTACGGGCCAGATCGCCGCATACTTCAACGCGCTCGGGCAGAAGCCGATCTCTGGACCAGTCGACGTTACCAATTTCGGCTGGCTCGCTATGGGACAGCCGACGCATGTTTTTGATCTGGATAAGATCGACGGCGGTATCGTCGTGCGCCGTGCCCATGCAGGAGAAACACTGCGGCTGCTCGATGGTACGGAGCGCAGGCTGGTGGCTGAGGATCTGGTAGTCGCGGATGAGCACAGGGCGCTCGGCCTGGCGGGCGTGATGGGTGGATGGGACTCGCGCGTGACGGAAGAAACGCGCAACATCCTCGTGGAAGCTGCGTGGTTCGATCCAGCCGCGATCCGCGCCAGCTCACGGCGGCATGGCCTGCACACAGATGCCAGCCACCGCTTTGAGCGCGGCGCCGACTTCAACGCCGCTCCGCTGGCCAACAACCTGGTCACAAGGCTTGTGGTGGAGCAGGCAGGCGGTGAGATTGTGGGCCCGATGACGGACGTCACGATTTCGGAGGCCGAGGCCCAAACTGCCGACCGCCCGCGCATCGTGCTGCGGGTGAGCGAGGTGCAGCGGCTTCTCGGCACGACGCTGGAAGATGGCGTGCTGGAGCATGGTGGGCGAACCTCAGAGCTGAATGAGCAGATCGTCGCGCAATACCTGGGCGCGCTGGGGTGCGAGCTTGAGCCTACGGGCGGCGACCCCGGCGAGTACGGCGTGAAGCTGCCCAGCTGGCGTTTGGATCTCGAGCGTGAGATTGATCTGATTGAGGAGGTCGCTCGCGTTTACGGCTATAACCGCTTTGCGAACACGCTGCCGGGCTGGTCGGGCGAGGTCCACGATCAGCCACATAAGCAGCAGGAGGCCGCAGTTCGCAACACGCTGCGCTCGCTCGGTTACTCCGAGGCGATCTCGTCAACCTTCACCTCCGCCGAGGAAGCAGCGACGTTCGAAGACGCAAACAAAGGTGCGATTGCCATCGGCAATCCGCTCAGCGAAAAGGCCGGGATGCTGCGGCCATCGCTGGTTGCGGGGATGGCGGGGATGCTGGCCCGCAATCTGGCACGGGATGCCGGTGCGGTACGGCTGTTCGAACTTGGTACGGTCTTCACGGGGTCCACCGCCGCCGTGCACGAGCAGCCCGGCCTGTCCCTTGGAGCTACCGGCGGCGCGGAAGCGACCCGGTTGCACAAACCCAGCGATGCACTGCTCTTCGAGGTGAAAGGAGCGATTGAGGCCCTCCTTGCGAAATTCAGCAGGGATGTCCGCTTCGAGGCCTCCACATCGGCAGTGCCGCTTCCCGCATGGATCGAGCCCGGTCGCGGTGCGCGCGTGCTGCTGGATGGGCAAATCGTCGGTGCTTTTGGCGAGCTTTCTGCCGCCGAGGCTGCTGCACGCAAGCTTTGGCAGAGCTGCGCGTTTGCCGAGCTCGACGCCCATCAGCTTCTGAAGCATCCCTTGCGACAGCCCGCGTTGCAGGAGCTTTCGCGGTTCCAGGCAGTGGATCGTGACTTTTCGTTCATTTTCCCGGACAGCATTGCCTGGGGAGCGATTTCGAGCCGTGTGCGATCCGTCGCCCCGTCCGAATTGCAGCTGGTTCAGCCCATCGAGATCTTCCGTGATCCCAAGGGAAAGGCCGTTGCCGCAGGGAAGTATTCCCTGCTGATTCACCTTGTCTTTCAGTCGCCGGACCGCACTCTCACCGAGGAGGAACTGAATGGGTGGGGAGAGGCGATCACCCATGCCTTGACCGAACTCGGCGGAACGCAACGCGCTCCTGACCAGTAAGCAGCGGAGAGAGAATGCAAAGAGATACCTCGATGCATTCGGAACCCGCGATCCACTGGGCGAGTCGCTATACTGCAACCGGAATCGCGTCTGCTGAAGCCGATTCGGTTGGATGGAAAGGTACGATGGACGGCACGGCGGGGGGCGAAGGCCCAAACGGCACAATCAGCGCGGATGAATTCCAGGCACTCGAGGCCAAGGTGTTGCAGGCCGTCGAGATGATCCGGCGGGAACGGGATGCGCGCGCCGTGGTGGAAGCCGAGCGCAATGCCGCCCAAGCGGAGATCTCCGCCCTGCAGGAGCGGCTCCGTTCATTGGAGGAAGCCAACAGCACCGCGCAGACGGAGCTGGAGAACTACCATCGTGAGCGCGAAAGCATGCACGGACGCGTGGAGCGATTGCTCGCGCAGATCGATGAATTGCTGTAAGCAGGTAGCAGCGTAAGGGGATGGGATTGGCGGACCAGGCAGTAAAAACGGCAGCGGAGATCTCCAGGGCGGAGATGGCGGCGCGCGAGGCAGGCGCGGTCGTCGTGGACATCTACGACCAGATTTACCAGCTGCGTGGCACAGATCCGCAGCATATTGAACGGCTTGCATCGATTGTGGATGGCAAGATGCGCGCGGTCTCGGCGCATGGAGCGACGGTGGATTCGCTGCGCGTCGCCGTGCTTGCAGCGCTGAACATCGCGGATGAGTTGCTGACACTGCGTGCGCGTTATGACACGCTGGCCGGCAGCCTGAACCAGGCACAGAGCAATGTGCGCAGCCGCACGGGCTCGCTCGCGGGCATGCTGGACGAGGTACTGGAAGAGCGTAAGGTCGGTTAGTTACCTAAGATTTCTTGCTCTTCCAGGTTCAGACGACGCAAGATGGAACGCACTTTCCCCTGGGGCGAACCATGCGTCTGCGTCTCTGCGCGTCTACCTTCTGCGGCCTGCTGGCCGTTCTGTGCCTTTCCTCTCGTCCTGCGGTAAGCCAGGGAGCGGCGAGCCCGTCTGCGCCGGCATACGCCGCGGATCCCAAATTCCAGGCCGCTATGACGGAGGGTTCGCAGTTGCTGAAGCATAAGCAGTTCGGCTTTGCGACAGACAGCTTCCGGAAGGCCAACAAGATCGCAGGCGGGCAGTGCCTGGATTGCCTCAAGGCGATGTACGGGACGCAGATGGCCGGTGGCAGCTTCAAGGACGCGGCAGCCACGGCGGAGATGATGGAGGGGCTGGTTTCGACGCCAGCCGCCAAATCTTCCACGGAGTACTACCGGGCAAGTGCCCTGCTTCAGGCCGCGGGAGACAAGCCCAAGGCGGACAAGCTGGAAGCAATTCAC